>NZ_JBFRDI010000006.1:0-244292 GCF_052113505.1 Pseudarthrobacter sp. TAF60_1 | reverse complement strand
GGTAACGGAGCGGACGTGGTGATTGACGCCGTCGGACGTCCCGAAACGTACAGGCAGGCGTTCTACGCCCGGGATCTTGCCGGCCGCGTGGTCCTGGTGGGCGTCCCGACGCCGGACATGACCCTTGAGCTGCCGCTGCTGGATGTCTTTGGCCGGGGCGGGTCGCTGAAGTCCTCCTGGTACGGGGACTGCCTGCCCTCCCGTGAYTTYCCCATGCTSGTGGCGCATTACAAGCAGGGCAACCTGGACCTGGATGCCTTCGTGTCCGAGCGGATCACCATCGACCAGGTGGAGGAAGCCTTCGAGAAGATGCACGGGGGCAAGGTCCTGCGCTCGGTCGTGGAAMTCCAGTCAGGGGCGGGTTCCTGATGGGCGTCCGGATCGAGAACCTGGTCACCTCGGGCACTTTTTCGCTCGACGGCGGCACCTGGGATGTGGASAACGGCGCCCCGATCATCATGAACCCGGAGGACCTGGTCCTCTGGAAACAGGTCTACCCGGATGCTGACCCGGACCGGTACCACAGCGACGGTGACGTGTTCGAAGTCGGCGGGGCAACCCTGGAAGCCATCCACACCCCGGGCCATTCCCCCGGCTCGACTTGCTTCCACCTCGAGAGCGAGGGGACGGTCTTTACCGGCGACACCCTCTTCAACGGGGGACCCGGAGCGACCGGCAGGTCTTACAGTGACTACCCCACCATCCTGAAGTCGATCCGGGAACGGCTGCTGACCCTCCCGCCGGAGACAGTGGTCCGCACCGGCCACGGCGACAACACCACCATTAGTGCCGAACGGGAAACGCTGGCCAAGGTTTCCGAATAAAGCACGGTCCGTGAAACGCAGGAAACAAGTCACCCACCCATGGATCTCCCTGGGTGGGTGACTTGCCTGACTGGGGCGGTCGAGCTTACTTAACCCAGGAATCTACCTTCTGTTGATTTGCATCTACCCACTTCTGGGCCGCGGCCTCCGGCGTCATGCCGCCCTGGATGTCCGTGGCCACGGAGTTTTGGTCCTCGTTGGTCCATTTGAATGATTTCGCGAGCTTGGCTGCGGGCGATCCGCTGTCCTCGAACTTCTTGGATATGACCTTGTTGAGCGTGTAGGTCGGGTAGTCGCAGGCGACTTTTTCGGCGTTCGCGTCGCAGCCCTCGGTCCACGCCGGCAGGTTGACTTTTTTGAGTGGGACTTGGGACAGGAACCACTGCGGCTCGTAGAAATAGCCCAGGATCGGCGTCTTGTTTTGCTCCGCTGTCCGGAACGACTGGATCAGGGCGGCCTCCGAGCCGGAGAACACTACCTTGTAGTCCAGGTTGAGGTTCTTCACGAGGGCCTCATCGTTGGTAACGAAGGCGGGATCGCCGTCGAGCAACTGGCCTTTGCCGCCGGACTCTGAGGTGGCGAGCATGGAGGCGTACTTGTTCAGGTTTTTCCCGTCGGTGATGTCCGGGTACTTTTCTGCCATCCATGGCGCCACGTACCAGCCAATGTGGCCTTCGTTGCCGGTGGGGCCGGCGTCGACAGCCACTTTCTGATCCGTAATATACTGCTTGGCCAGATCAGCGTGGCCCCAGTTTTCCATGACTACGTCCACCTCGCCGGAGGCAAAGCCCTGCCAGGAGATCTGCTCGTTCAGGTCCTTCTGGACCACGGTGCAGCCAAGTTTGTTCTTCGCCACGTAGCTGTACACAGCGGCATTGGCCGTATACCCCACCCAGGCGTTCATCGCTACATTAACACTTCCGCAGGACGCCTGGGCGGCACCGGTGGCAGCAGCCACCTGGTTCACCGAGGCTCCGCCGCAACCTGCGAGCAGCAGGGCCGCAGCAGCGGCTCCGGCCACCGCCGGGATGGTTCGCTTCAACAGCAGTCCAGTTTTTTTCATCATGAGGTCTCCTTGTCGGGGGGGGGATGCCTGGGGGTCCGGGATGCCCTGCGCCGGGGCCCAGGGCGGTGATGCCGTTACGTTGCTTTGGACTTGGTGGAGGGGATTTTCCGCACCGGGGTGGCTGCGGCAGCCTGCGTCATCCTGTCGAGCAGGATGCCGAGGAAGACGATGGCGACGCCCGCGGCGAGGCCCTTGCCGAAGATCGCACTTTGGACGAAGCCGGCGACGACGTCGTATCCGAGGCCGCCTGCGCCCACGAGTGCACCAACCACCACCATGGCCAGGACATAGATCAGACCCTGATTGGCGGCAAGGGCCAGCGTCTGCCTGGCCATCGGAAGCTGGACCTTGGTGATGACCTGCCAGGGCGTGGAGCCGCTGGCAACGGCAGCTTCGACAACAGTGGGGGAAATCGCTGCAATGCCGTCAGCCGTGATCTTGATGGCGACGGGCGCGGCATAGATGATGCCGGCGATGATCGCCGTGAACCGGGTGGCCCCGAAGAGGCCCAGGAAGGGCACCAGGTAAACAAAAGCGGGCATGGTCTGGCCCGCATCCAGCATGGGACGCATGATCTGGTCCACCCGCTCGGACCGGCCCATGGCCACCCCGAAGATGATGCCCAGGACCATGACAACTGCCGTGGCCACCAGGGTTCCGGCGAGGGTGACCATGGAGTCGCTCCAGAGGCCGAGATAGATGATCACGCCCAGGCAGGCCGTGGTCAGGGCAGCAAGCTTCCATCCGCCCAGCGCGTAGGCGGCGATGGCTATGACGGCCACGAGAATGAAGAAGGGAGTATCCGTGAGCAGCGACTGGAACGGGTTGAGGATTCCAGTGGTGACGGCTTCCCGGAAGGACACCGTGAACAGGGAGAGGTTGGCCTGCATCCACTGGCTGGCCGAGGCCACCGCCTGGACGATGACCGGACCGATGTTGAGGTCCTTGGGGAATGCTGCTGCCCACAGCATGGTCCGGGAGAACTGCACCATGGCCAGAGCCAGTACAAGGGTGATGCCGAGGAGGATGTACCTGGTTCTGGGGGAAACCCTGCGGTTCCGGGCCGTCTCCGGGTCTGCACGGCGACTGGCGGCGGTGGTGACCCGGTCCAGCACAATCGCGAGCAGGACGATCGAAAGCCCTGCGTTGACAGCTGTGCCGACGTCCAGCGATTGCAGCGCCCGCACCACCACCTGGCCAAGCCCGGGAGCCGCGATCAGAGCCGCGATGGTGACCATGGACAGGGCCGCCATGGTGCTCTGGTTGATTCCCATGACGATGGTCCGCCTGGCCATGGGAAGCTGCAGGGTGACGAGCCGTTGCAGGCCCGTTGTACCCAGCGAATCGGAGGCTTCACGGGTGATTTCCGGGATGGCGCGGATGCCGTGTGCTGTCAACCGGATCACGGGCGGGGCAGCGTAGATCACGGTGGCTATGACGGCCGACGCCGGGCCGATGAGGAAGATCAGGGCAAGCGGGGCCAGGTACACGAAGGTGGGCAGAGTCTGCATGAAGTCCAGCACGGGCGTGATCACCTTGGCCGCCACCCGGCCGTAGACGCCGGCCACAACGCCGAGCGGGATCCCGACCAGGAGGGTCAGGAGCACGGCGGTGAGGACAAGGGCGAACGTATAGGTGGCTTCGAGGAACAGGCCCTGGAGGCCGAAGAACATAAAGACGCCGACAGTCAGCAGTGCGACCCGCGCATTGCCTATTGCGAAGGCGATCCAACCCAGCAGGCCTACGGTTCCCAGCCAACCGATCTCCGGCAGGCGCAGGCCCGTGGTGCTTGCGGCGAAGGTGGTGATGAACAGGTTGGCCACGGCGTCGACGGCGGCCCGCAAGGGCGTGAAGACGTACAGGAACAAGGGGTTGCCTGCGCGGTTCGCCGCTACCCATGCGTTGAACTGGTTCAGGGACCGGTGCAGGTCCGTCAGCTCTGAGGCGGGCAGCGTCAGGGTGAACGTTCCGCGCAGGATAAGGAATCCCAGGATCCAGACGACGGCGGCGCCTGCCAGGAGAAGTGTGCGCCGGCTGGGCCTGCGGCGGGGCTCCCGGACAGCGGCCGGTGTGGGCTGGACCGTAGCTCGATCACGGACGAGGGTGGACATTAGGCCGCTGCTTCCGCCGGCTGCAGCACCGAAAGGATGCTGTCGCGGTCGATTTGCCCGGTGATCCGGCCGGAATCCTCCACCAGGACGGGGCAGGAGGAGTGCATGACCGCCGCTATGGCATCCCGGATGATCATCCGGGAACTGAGGACCGGAGCGTCTCCCGGCGTTTCCGCGGCCACAGGCCGGGTGATCCATTTCAGGGTCAGGACATCCGCGCGCGGGACTTCGGACACAAAATCCTCAATGTACTTGTCCGCCGGGGACCCCACCAGCTCGTCCCCCGTGCCGCACTGGACCTTCTCGCCGTTGCGCATGATCAGGATGCGGTCTCCGAGCTTGAGGGCCTCGGAGAGGTCGTGGGTCACGAACACCATGGTCTTGCCCATTTCCTTGTGCAGCCGGATGACTTCCGCCTGCATGTCGCGGCGGATGAGCGGATCCAGTGCGGAGAACGGTTCGTCGAAGAGGATCGTGTCCGGATCTCCGGCCAGGGCCCGGCCCAAGCCGACGCGCTGCTGCATTCCGCCGGACAGCTGGTCCGGGTAGTGCTGCTCGTAGCCTTTCAGGCCAACCAGCTCGATGATTTCCCGCGCCCTGGCGTAGCGTTCGTTCTTTGCTGCCCCGCGGATCTGCAGCCCATAAGAGACGTTGTCCAGCACTGTGCGGTGAGGGAGGAGGCCGAAGTGTTGGAAGACCATGGACATCTTCCGCCGGCGCAATTCGCGCAGCTCGGCGACGCCGGCCTGCAGGACGTCCTTCCCATCCACCAGGACCTGTCCCGATGTGGGCTCTATCAGCCTGGTCAGGCAGCGGATCAGGGTGGATTTCCCGGATCCGGAAAGCCCCATGACCACAAAGACCTCGCCCTTGGCCACGTCGAAGCTCAGGTCGCGGACGGCTGACACGCAGCCGGTGCGTCCGAGCAGCTCCGCGGAGTTGAGGGCCGAGAGCTCCGGGTTGTTGGGGATCTTGTCGCCCCCGGGTCCGAAGACCTTCCATAGGTTGCGCACTGAGATGTCGGGGCTGTTCATTGCTGTACTCCTGCCTTGGGAGGCTCGAACCAGTGGCTGGGCTTGGGGTTGATGTTTTGCCAGATGTGTTTGGTTTCGCGGTATTCTGCGAGACCTTGGAGCCCGAGTTCGCGGCCGTTTCCGGACTTGCCGAATCCACCCCACTCGGCCTGGGGAACGTACGGATGGTAGTCATTGATCCACACGGTGCCGTGGCGGAGGGTGCCGGCCACGCGTTGCGCCCGCGATCCGTCCCTTGTCCAGACGGCGCCGGCCAGTCCGTAGGCAGTGTCGTTGGCCAGCTTGATGGCTTCCTGCTCCGATCTGAAGGTCTCCACGGTCAGGACGGGTCCGAACGACTCATCCTGGACTACGTCCATGGAGGTGTGGCACCCGTCCAGGATGGTGGGCGGGTAGTAGCTGCCGAACGCCATCGCGCCGGTGTCCGGGATGTAACCGCCGCACAAGAGCGTGGCTCCTTCCTCGATGCCGGCCTGGACGTAGGCATGGACTTTGTCCCGGTGTGCGGCCGAGATGAGGGGCCCGGTCTCCGCGAGCTCATCGAAGGGACCGCCAAGCCGGATGGCCTGCGCACGCCGCACCAGCTCCGCCACGAACCCGTCGTGGATCGATTCTTCGACGATGAGCCTGGTGCCTGCCGAGCACACCTGCCCTGAATGCAGGAACACCGCGGTGAGGGCGTTGTCCAGGGCCGATTCACGGTCGGCATCGGCGAAGACTATGTTCGGATTCTTCCCGCCCAGTTCCAGGGCAACCCGCTTGACAGTATCGGCGGCGGTCTTCATGATGTTGATCCCGGTGGCCAGGCCGCCGGTGAAAGAGACCAGGTCCACGTCCGGGCTTTCGCTCAGGACCGCGCCCACCTCGGGACCGGTGCCGGTAACCAGGTTGGCGACCCCTGCCGCCAGCCCGGCCTCGAGGAGGGTCTCCATCAGCAGGATGGAGGTGGACGGAGTCAGCTCACTCGGCTTGAGGATGAAGGTATTGCCGGCCAATAGGGCGGGGGCCACCTTCCATGATGCCTGCAGGAGGGGGTAGTTCCATGGCGTGATGAGCCCGCAGACGCCCACCGGGGCATGGACCACCCGGCTGATGGTTCCCGGGACCCCCGTATCGATCACGCGGCCGGCATCCGTTCCAGCGATGCCGCCGTAGTACCGGAAACAGGCGGCGATGTCGTCGATGTCGTATTCCGCTTCAACGTAGCGCTTCCCTGTGTCCAGGGCTTCGGCCCGGGCGTAAACGGCCTTGTCACGTTCCAGCAGCTCGGCGGTACGGAGCAGGACCTGTCCGCGTTCCTTTTCGCTGGTGCCCGGCCAGGCTCCGCCGTCAAACGCCCGGCGGGCGCTGGCGACTGCTTCCCTCGCGTCTATGGCAGCGCATTCGGCCACCTCGGCGACGTGCCGGCCGTCCGCCGGGCACGTGATGCTCCGCGTTCTTGCCGCGGCCGCCCGCATCCACCGGCCGTCCACAAACAGGCCCCGCGCCGGCGCCGGCTCCTGATCCGATACGGTCCGTGCACTGCTGCCGGCAAGCTGAACGCCGCTCATGCGCGCCCCAGGCTTGGTGCGGCTTCGGGAGCCACAGCCGTGGCGTGCCGGTAGAAGTCCGCGTGCTCGGGCGCCAGAGGCGGACGTTCAAGGATCAGGTCCGCAGCCTTCTCCGCCAGCATCATGACCGGGGCGTAGATGTTGCCATTGGTCACGTAGGGCATGGCAGAGGCGTCCGCTACGCGGAGCCCTGTGGTGCCGTGGACCTTCATGGTGAGCGGGTCCACCACCGCGAGGGGGTCCGAAGCCGGACCCATCTTGGCAGTGCAGGAGGGGTGCAGGGCGGTTTCCGCGTCCCGCGCCACCCAGTCGAGGATCTCCTCGTCCGTCTGGACGGACGGGCCCGGGGAGAGCTCCCCGCCGCTGAAGGGACCCAGTGCCGGCTGGGACAGGATGTCGCGGGTAACCCTGATGGCCTCCACCCATTCCCGCCGGTCCTGTTCCGTGGAGAGGTAGTTGAACTGCATGGAGGGGTGCGCGGCCGGATCCGTGGAAGTGATCTTAAGGCTTCCCCGCGCATCGGAGTACATGGGGCCGACATGGACCTGGTAGCCGTGCTTGGCATCGGCTTTCTGGCCGTCGTAGCGCACCGCGACCGGCAGGAAATGGAACATCAGGTTGGGGTAGGAGACGTCCTCGTTGGAGCGGACGAAGCCGCCGCCTTCGAAGTGGTTGGTGGCTGCAGGTCCCTGCCGGCGGAGCAGCCACTGGAGGCCGATCAGCGGGTAGCGCCACAGGCTGAGGTACGGCTGCATGGAAACCGGCTGCTTGCAGGCGTGCTGGACGTACACTTCCAGGTGGTCCTGCAGGTTCTCGCCGACGCCCGGCAGGTCCACTACCGGCTTGATGCCCAGCGACTTCAAGTGGTCCGGATCCCCCACGCCGGAGAGCTGCAGCAACTGGGGCGTATTGATCGCGCCGCCGCAGAGCACCACTTCCTTGGCATCGACGGTGTGCAGCCGGCCGTTGCGGCGGTATGTGACCCCCGTGGCCGTTGTGCCCTCAAAATTGACCTTGGCTGCAAGGGCTCTGGTGCGGACCGTCAGGTTCTTCCGGCCCTTGTTGGGGCGCAGGTAGGCGCGGGACGCCGAGAGTCGCTGGCCCTTGTGCACGTTCCGGTCGAACGGGCCGAAGCCCTCCTGCCGGTACCCGTTGACGTCATCCGTTCGCTTGTGCCCGGCTTCCACCGAAGCCCGAAAGAAGGCCTGGAACAGGGGATTGCGGGCGGGCCCGCGCTCCAGGACCAGGGGTCCGTCGTGGCCGCGCAGTTCGTCGTTCGGAGCGGAGGCCAGGGCAGTTTCCATCCGCTTGAAGTAGGGCAGGCAGTGGGCGAAGTCCCAGGTTTCCATTCCGGCATCGGCTCCCCAGCGCTCGTAGTCCAGCGGGTTGCCGCGCTGGAAGATCATGCCGTTGATGGAGCTGGAGCCGCCCAGGACCTTGCCGCGGGCGTGCGCGATCCGCCGCCCGTGCATGTGGGGTTCGGGGTCAGACTCGTATTGCCAGTCGTAGAACCTGTTGCCGCTGGGGAAGGTCAGCGCCGCCGGCATCTGGATGAAAAGGTCCCACGGGTAGTCGCTGCGGCCGGCTTCAAGGACCAGGACGGTGTGCGTCCCGTCCGCGCTCAGCCGGTCCGCCAGGACCGATCCGGCGCTTCCGCCGCCGACAATCACGTAGTCGTAGCTCTCGTTCGTCATCAGGTCTATCTCCTTGGGGGCGTGGTCTGGGAGTCGTGTGAAGGGGCCGGGCGGGGCCAGGTTCAGCCGCGCAGGCGTTCCATGCCCGGGTCCACCAGCGGCTCGGCGCTAACCGTTGCTGCGATCCGGGTACCGAAGTATTCGATTTCCACGGCATCGCCCTCGGCGGCGCCGGCCGGGAGCCAGGCATAGGCGATCGGCCGCTGCACCGTGTAGCCGTAGGCTGCGCTGGTCACGTAGCCGGCGGCTTCGCCGTTGAAATACACGGGTTCCTTGCCCAATACCACCGATGTCCCGTCGTCGACCGTCAGGCAGCGCAGCTGCACGGCAGCCGGTTGTGTGCGGCGTTCGGCGAGGGCCTCCGCCCCCACGAAGCCCACCTTGTCCTTGGCCACCGAGAAGCCGAGGCCGGACTGGTAGGGGTGGTGCTCGGAAGTCATGTCCGTGCCCCACAGCCGGTAGCCCTTCTCCAGGCGCATGCTGTTGAAGGCCCCGCGGCCGGCGGCGATGATGCCATGCTCCCGGCCCGCCTCGAACAGCAGGTCCCAGAGCTTCAGCCCGTACTCTGCGGTGGTGTACAGCTCCCAGCCGAGCTCGCCAACGTAGGAGAGCCGCATGGCCGTGACGGGGATGCCGCCGACGGAAATTTCCTTGGTCCGGAAGTATTTCAGGCCGTCGTTGCTGAGGTCATCGGCGCTGACCTTGCCCATCACTTCACGGGCCAGCGGACCCCACAGCCCGATGCAGCACGTGCTGCCGGTGATGTCCGAGACGTGCACCCACTGGGCCGGATCGGCTGCCGACTGCTTGCTGGCCTCCACCCGGAGGTAGTCGAAGTCCACGTTGCTGTTCACGCCGAGCTGGAACTGTTCTTCCGCGAGCCGGGCGACGGTCACGTCGCTGCGGATGCCGCCGTCGTGCTCCAACAGGAGGCAGTACGTGACGGCGCCGGGTTTCTTGGTGATGTTTCCGGTGCTGAGCCGGTGCAGCAGGTCCTGGGCCCCGGGCCCGGTAACGGCGAGCCGCTTCAGGGGCGTCATGTCGTAGAGCCCGACGGCGGTGCGCGTCTTCCACGCTTCGGCCGCGGAGATGGGGGAAGAGAACAGGGCGGACCACTCGTCGCGCTCCGGCGCCTGCCATTCGGCGGGCAGTTCCTCGAGCAGGCCGCGGTTGGCTTCGAACCAGTGCGGCCGCTCCCAGCCGGCGGACTCCAGGAAGAATGCCCCCAGTTCCTTCTGCCGGACGTTGAACGGGCTTACCCGCAGGTCCCGGGGGGATTCCCTGGGCTGGAGAGGGTGCAGCACGTCGTAGATCTCCACGAAGTTCTGCTGGGACGTTTCGCTGACGTACTCGTCGCTGGTCTGGACCTTCTCGAAGCGCGTGAGCTCGCACCCGTGTAGGTCGGTGCGCGAGTGGCCGTCGATGATCAGTTCGGCCATGGCCCTGGCCACACCGGCCGAGTGCGTCACCCAGACGGCCTCGGCGACGAAGAAGCCCTCGACGTCGGGCGACTCGCCCATCAGCGGGCCGCCGTCGGGGGTGAAGGAGAAGATGCCGTTGAAGCCGTCCTCGATTTGCGCCCGGTGCAGCGCCGGAAGCAGTTCCTGGCTGTCCTCCCAGGAAGAAGCGAAATCTTCGAGGGTGAAGTCCAGCCGGGATGGCATGCGGTGCTCGGACATCTCGCCGGCGCCGATCTTCGGCAGAGAGTTCATATCGACGGGCATGGGGCGGTGGGCGTAGCTGCCGATGCCGATGCGGTCGCCGTGTTCGCGGTAGTAGAGGTCCCGGTCCTGGTAGCGCAGAATCGGCTTGCTGGCGCCGTTGGGCATGTCGTTGCTGCCCGTCAGCTCCGGAAGTGACGTGGTCTTCACATACTGGTGCGCCAGCGGAAGCAGCGGCACCTGCATGCCCACCATCTTGCCGAGCTCGCGGCCCCAGAAGCCGGCGCAGGACACCACGATGTCCGCCGGGATCACGCCGTCGGCCGTTTCGACGCCGGTGACCTTGCCTGCGGTCTGTTGGATGCCCGTGACCGTGGTGGAACCCAGGTAGCTCACCCCGGACTCCCGGGTCCGGCTGATCAGCAGCTGGACCGCACGTGCCGCTGAGGCGAGGCCGTCCGACGGGACATACAGGCCGCCGAGGACCTGGCGGCCGTCGGCAAAGGCGCTGCTGTTCAGCAGCGGCCAGTGCTTCTCGCATTCGTCCGCGTCGATGAGCCGGCCATCGATGCCCCAGGACGAGGCGTAGCCGAGCTTGCGCTTAAGGTCCTGCAACCGGGTTTCGGTGGTGGCCAGCTCAAGTCCGCCGAGCTGGTTGAAGCAGGACACTCCGTCGGCGCTGAGGGAGAGCAGCTTGTCCACCGTGTAGCTGGCGAACTCAGTCATGGTCTTTGACGGGTTCGTCTGGAAGACCAGGCCGGGGGCGTGCGAGGTGGAGCCCCCCGCCAGCTCCAGCGGCCCCTGTTCGACCACCGTGATATTGGTCCAGCCGCGGCTGGCGAGTTCGTCCGCCAGGTTGGTTCCGACGATGCCGGCGCCGATGATGACGACGCGTGGTGATGCGCTCATGTTCAGTGGTTCTCCTGGTTCGCGTTTGCGGAAAATTAGCGGAATACGACTGTGCGCGTGTTGTTGAGCAGCACGCGGTGCTGGCAATGCCACTTGACTGCCCGGGACAGGGCCTGCGATTCGGCGTCCCGCCCCACAGTCACCAAAGCATCGGGATCGAGGCTGTGGTCGACGCGGAAGACCTCCTGCTCGATGATGGGTCCCTCGTCGAGGTCCGGCGTGACGTAGTGGGCCGTTGCACCGACCAGTTTCACGCCGCGGTCGTAGGCCTGGTGGTACGGCTTGGCGCCCTTGAAGCCGGGGAGGAACGAATGGTGGATGTTGATGGCCCGGCCGCGCAGCTGGGTGCACAGATCGTTGGACAGGACCTGCATGTAGCGGGCCAGGACCACCAGGTCCACCCCGTACTCGGCCACGAGCTTTAGCAGCTGCGCCTCGGCCTCGGGCTTTGTGCCCGGCGTCACCGGCACATGGATAAAGGGCAGCCCGGCGGTTTCGGCCATGGAGCGCAGGTCTTCATGGTTGGAAACCACGACGGCGATGTCCGCGCCAAGGCTGCCCGCCTGCGAGCGGAAGATCAGGTCGTTGAGGCAGTGCCCGAACTTCGAGACCATCACCATGAGCCGTTGCGGTCTGCCATCGTGGATGGTGAAATCCATGCCGAATTCCTCCGCCGTAGGCCCAAACTCGGCGCTGAGGCCCTCTGCGACCGTGCCGTCCTCCTGACGGGCCCGGTCACCTTCACCAGAGAAGCCCGCGGTGAACGCTGTGCGCAGGTAGAGATTGCCGCTGACGTGGTCATCGAACTGCTGGTGCTCCACGATGTCGAACCCTCGGTCGGCCAGGAACGCTGTTACCGCCCGTACGATGCCGGGGCGCTCGGGGCAGGCCAGAGTGAGCACGAAATTCACCGCGCGGGTCTTGGCAACGGTGGTCGTGGCGCCCGCTACGGCCGTGGCTGCGGCCGCCGGACGGCCTTCAATGATTGTGGTCACGGGTTGCTCTCCTCGTTGCTGGCGTTGGGTGTGATGGCGTCGCTGCTCGATTCATCACCAGGGCAGCAACCCTTTGGTTCGGATGCATGGGCTGGTGCTAGACGTGGCCGTCCACGGTCAGGCCGGGCGGGAGGTTGGGAACCTCTGTTGATTCGGTGACCATAATGTCGCCGTCGATCACTGAGACTTCGTGGGAGCGGACCGGCAATTTAGCCGGCGGTGCGTCGACGCTCCCCGTCCGCAGATTAAACCGTGACGCATGGAGCGGGCACTCCACCCAGCATTCCTCCACCCAGCCGTCGGCCAAGGACGCATCCTGGTGGGTGCACGTGTCGTCAATGGCGAAAAGCTCGCCTTCCTCTGTATGGAAGACGGCGATGGGCGGCGACGTATTCAAGCGCAGAGCTTCCCCGGGTGCCAGTTCGCTGAGCGGGCATGCCTTGTGCATGGGTGGACCTCTTCTTTTTCAGGGAGCCTCGGGTATGGCGACTACATGCCTAGTTCCGTAGTGAACAACAGCAATCGCAATAAGCAACAGAGTGCGGTAGGTCACACCGCTTGTCAAGACTTTTCCCTTGTGTTGCGGACCCCCCGGCTTCTTCCTCGGCCGACTCTTGACAGTGGACGTGGCATGGATCACTCTGTTGCATATAGCGATAGTTGTTGCGTAAGAAGCAATTGAAGGGGAATGTCGACATGCCGACGCTTGCGATTGTGGGAGCCTCCCTGGCCGGTCTTTCCGCCGGCCGGGCGGCCCGCGCCCAGGGCTTTGCCGGGAGGCTTGTCATTATTGGCGACGAGCCACACCGGCCGTACGACCGGCCTCCGCTGTCCAAGGACTTCCTGCTTGGCAAGGTCACTGCGGAGGACCTCTTCCTGGAGTCCGACGCCGATGAGCTGGACGCCGAATGGGTGCTGGGTTCTGAAGCGGCTTCTTTGGACGCCGTTTCCCGGACCATCTTCCTGAAGGACGGCCGCACTGTGCAGGCGGACCGGATTGTGATTGCCACCGGCGCGAAGGCGCGGCAGCTCCCCACGCTGGCCGGGCTGAGCAATGTGTTCACGTTGCGAACGCTGGCGGATGCGCAGAGCCTGGCCCCCGAGCTGGTGCCCGGCAGCAGGATGGCTGTGATTGGAGCCGGCTTTATCGGCGCCGAGGTGGCCTCCGCCGCGGCCTCGCGGGGCATGGAGGTCACCATGATCGACACCAACCCCGTGCCGTTCGCCGCGCAGCTGGGGACTGAGATGGGGTGCGTGGTGGCCGGCCTCCACGCAGCCAACGGGGTGGAGCTCATTTCCTCGGCCGTTATAGAGGACTTCTACAGCGGCGAAGGCAATGTGACCGGGATCCGGCTGGCCGGCGGACGCTACGTTCCCGCCGACGTGGTGGTGGTTGGCATCGGAGCGGAGCCCAACACCGGGTGGCTGGCGGGCTCCGGCCTGGAGCTGGGCGGGGGCGTCCTGTGTGACGCCATGGGCCGCACCAATGTTCCCGGCATCGTGGCCGTGGGGGACTGTGCGGCGTGGTTCGACCCGGCTGTGGGAACGCACCGACGGGTGGAGCACTGGACTGGCGCCCTGGAGCGCGCCGCCCTGGCCGTTGAAGCCCTCCTGGACGCGGACGCGGCGCCGAAACCGGCAAAACCGCATTACTTCTGGTCCGACCAGCACGGCGTCAAGCTGCAGTTTGCCGGCCACTCAGCCGGGTACGACCGGCTGGAGATCGAGGCCGGTGACATGCACACGCACAGCTGCCTTGCCGTCTACTACCGCGCCGATGTTCCCGTGGCAGTCCTGGGGATGAACCAGCCGCGGCTTTTCACTAAATGGCGCCGCAACCTCCTCAGCCCGGCTGCGGCAACCAGCGCCCAACCACCCGCCGCGCTGCCTGCCTCACCTCCGGTCCGGGAGAGCCGGCGAGCTGCCTGCGCGGACGCTTCCGCACTGCTGGGGGCCGCCGTCGTGCATTGAAATCCCTGTTCCTTAGCCCCAAGCCTGTAATCCCGGCCCTTAGTTATGCCCGTGTTGATCGTTGTTCGTAAGGAGGACAAATTGTCTGTTGAGGTAAGCGCCCCGAGTCTGATCCCCACCCTGCCCGGTTACACGTACGTGGATGAGGCGGTATTCCGCGCCGAGCAGGAGCGGATTTTCGAGCAGATGTGGTTCTGTGCCATCCGCTCGACGGACCTGGACAAGGCCGGCGCATGGAAGACGGTCCAGATCGGACGGGAAAGCGTGCTGATCAGCCGCACGCGCAAGGGTGCCATCCGCGCCTTCTACAACGTCTGCCGGCACCGCGGGGTGAAGCTGTGCATGGAGGAACAGGGCGAAGCTGCCCGCTCATTCCAGTGCCCGTACCACGCCTGGACCTACGACTTTGAGGGCAAGCTCATCGCTGCGCCCAACCTGACCAAAATGCCGGACATAGACCGCGACGAGTACGGACTGGTCAAGGTCCACATCCGCGAGTACCTCGGCTATGTGTGGGTGTGCCTCGCTGACGAGCCGCCGTCGTTCGAAGAAGAAGTTATGGGCGCCATTGAGGAGCGGCTGGGCGACCTGAAGGCAATCGAAGGCTACGACGTGGCCAACCTGAGCCTCGGCCGGCGTATCCGCTATGACGTCAAGGCGAACTGGAAGCTCATCATCGAGAACTTTATGGAGTGCTACCACTGCGCTACCATCCACCCGGAACTGACGGAGGTCCTGCCGGAGTTCGCCGACGGCCTGGCCGCCCAGTACTTCGTGGGCCACGGCGCGGAATTCGGCGACGACATCAAGGGCTTCACCATCGACGGTTCCGAGGGCCTGGATATCATTCCTGGCGTGGGAGAGGACCAGGACCGGCGCTACTACGCCATCACCATCAAGCCCACGGTCTTTGTGAACCTGGTGCCGGACCACGTGATCATCCACCGCATGTTCCCGATGTCCGCGGACCACACCATTGTTGAATGCGACTGGCTGTACGTGCCCTCAGTGGTTGAGAGCGGGAAAGATGTCACAGCCTCGGTGGAACTGTTCCACCGCGTCAACATGCAGGACTTCGACGCCTGCGAACGCTGCCAGCCCGGCATGGCCTCGAAGACCTATGCCAAGGGGGGCGTGCTGGTTCCGAGCGAGCACCACATCGCGTCATTCCACGACTGGGTTCAGGAAAGGGTGGGTGACGTTACCCCGTCGGGTGACGTGCGGATGGGCCTCACCGCCGATACCCCGCCTCTGGAGGAACGGGCTGAAACCCTTGAACGGTACGAGTCGTTGGCCAGGCGCGCCTCCTGAGGGTTCGCAAACGGCGGCAACTGCACAAATAAGCACCCGCGGACTTCTGTCCGGGGTGCTTTTTTGTGTTCTGGCGCCGCGTGAAGCTACCGCCGGGTGTAGCCCATTTTGGCACTGACCTGGAGGCCCGCGTCCTTGATTCCCTCGATGAGTCCCGGCTCCTCTTCGGGGTCAAAGCGGAAGACGGGGCCGGAGATGCTGATGGCGCCGATGACCGTTCCCAAGTGGTTGTACACCGGCACGGACATGGAGTTGATGCCGATCTCGAATTCCTCCAGCGTGACGCCGTAGCCGTTCCGGGCAATCTTGATCAGTTCATTCTCCAGTTTTGCCCGGTTGGTGATGGTCCGCGGAGTCCGGGCGGCAAGTCCCGTCTCCTTCAGGATCCGGTCCCGCTCATCCGCTGACAGCGCCGCCAGCAGGACCTTTCCGCTCGAGGTTGCGTGAAGCGGGGTCAGGCTCCCCACCCAGTCATAGGTTGCGAGCGTGGAAGGTCCCATTGCCTGGTCCACATTGACCGCGAAGTTGGAGCGCAGCACGGCGAGGTTTACCGTCTCTTTGAATTCGTCGGCCAGGCTTTCCAAAATGGGGCGGGCCTCCCGCACCAGGCTCAACCGGCCGGGGATGGAGCTGGCCAGCCGCAGGATACCGAAGCCGAGCTGGTACTTTCCGCGCTCAGTGTTCTGGTGGACCATCTCTCTGCTCACCAGTGAACCCAACAGCCGGGAGACCGTGGATTTGTGGATCCCCATCTCCTCGGCGATGTCGCTCACGCCGGCGTGACCGTCCCGTGCCAGGATTTCCAGGACCGCGAGGGCCCGGTCCACGGACTGGACGCCGCCGTGCTGGCCCGCCTCCGCATCGACGTCGGGTTCACGTTCATTGTTCGCAGCCATGATCCATACTCTCAAGTAGGTTGCCGGTGGTGAAATCCGGGCGCGGGTTCTAGAGCACCTTGCGGATGGTTTCCTCAAAGCTCGTCACATGGTGCAGGGCCAGCTCGCCGGCCTTATCGGCATCACCCTCTGCCACAGCCCTGAGCAAGTCCACATGCTCGGTGATGTGGCCGCTGACGGACGGCAACTTGTCCAGCACCAGGCACCAGATGCGGGTTGCCAGGTTGTCGTAGCGGATCAGGGTGTCTTCGAGGTGCGGATTCGCAGCCGCCTTGTAGATCAGCCGGTGCACTGTCAGGTCATACCGCATCAACTCGCGCGACTCCGCCGGGTCGGGCTCGAGCTCAGCGATGGTGTCAGCGACTTTCAGTAGTTCACGGCGCATGGCTGCATTGGCACGGGTGGCAGCACTGCGCGCAGCAAGCGGCTCCAGCAACTCGCGGACTTCTGAAACATCCGCCAGTTCCGTGAAGTCCACGCTGGTGGCAAAGGTGCCGCGGCGCGGATAAGAAATGACCAGATGATCCACCTCAAGCCGCTTGATCGCCTCGCGTACGGGAGTCCTCCCGAAACCGAGCTCCGCCGCCAACTGCCCGTCATTGATCGGCTCCCCCGGGCGGATCTCAAGCATGATCAGCTTGTCCCGAAGCTGCCGATACGCTGCCTCGGCCTGGGACAGTACCCCGTCCTCCGCTTGGGGCAGGGCAAGAATTGCATTCACGGCGCCGCTCCGTTCTTTGATACCCGCTGAACCCGAACTCGTCGCTTCACGCCGGTTTCGGTCCAGCTATTGACTCTTATGTGATCCCAATCATACCATTGACCTCACACTGATATATCAGTCATAACAACAGTGGTATTTCAAAAGGAGCATCCGTGGTTGAGCAGTTGAACGACCGACTTTCCATAGTCGATCCCGAGGTCCAGCAGGCCATCGCCAATGAACTGGGCCGTCAGCAGTCCACCCTGGAAATGATCGCGTCGGAGAACTTTGCCCCGTCCGCCGTCATGGAGGCGCAGGGCTCTGTGCTGACAAACAAATACGCCGAGGGCTACCCCGGCAAGCGCTACTACGGCGGCTGCGAGCACGTTGACGTGATCGAACAGCTGGCCATCGACCGTGTCAAGGCCCTCTTCGGCGCGGAATTCGCCAACGTCCAGCCGCACTCCGGCGCCCAGGCCAACGCTGCCGCCATGTTCGCCCTGCTGAACCCGGGCGACACCATCATGGGCCTGAGCCTGGCCCATGGCGGCCACCTCACCCACGGCATGAAGATCAACTTCTCCGGCAAGCTCTACAACGTGGTTCCTTACAACGTGCGCGAATCCGACCTCCGGATCGACATGGCCGAGGTCGAAGCACTGGCCCTGGAACACCGCCCGAAGCTCATCGTCGCCGGCTGGTCGGCGTACTCCCGCCAGCTGGACTTCGCCGAGTTCCGCCGCATCGCGGACCTGGTGGGCGCCTATCTCATGGTGGACATGGCGCACTTCGCCGGCCTGGTGGCCGCAGGGCTGCACCCCAACCCGGTGCCGTACGCCGACGTCGTCACCACCACCACCCACAAGACCCTGGGCGGCCCGCGCGGCGGAGTTATCCTCGCCAAGGAGCAGTACGCCAAGAAGATCAACAGCGCAGTTTTCCCCGGCCAGCAGGGCGGCCCCCTGGAGCACGTCATTGCAGCCAAGGCCGTGGCCTTCAAGCTCGCCGGCACCCCCGAATTCAAGGAACGCCAGGAACGCGTCCTGCAAGGCTCCAAGCTCCTGGCCGAAC
Organism: Pseudarthrobacter sp. TAF60_1; assembly: GCF_052113505.1. Lineage (NCBI taxonomy): Bacteria > Bacillati > Actinomycetota > Actinomycetes > Micrococcales > Micrococcaceae > Pseudarthrobacter > Pseudarthrobacter sp. TAF60_1. The sequence continues at coordinate 226,496 of NZ_JBFRDI010000006.1, read as the reverse complement.
GGCTCCTCCGCGACGATGTTGCCGCGGCAGGAATCTCCGTGGTCAACGGCGGCACCGACGTGCACCTGGTCCTGGTGGACCTCCGCAACTCCGAACTGGACGGTCAGCAGGCCGAAGATGCCCTGCACCGCATCGGCATCACGGTCAACCGCAACGCCGTCCCCTTCGATCCCCGCCCGCCCATGGTCTCCTCCGGCCTCCGGATCGGCACCCCGGCCCTCGCCACCCGCGGCTTCGGCGCCGTGGAGTTCACCGAAGTTGCGGACATCATTGCGACGGCGTTGATCGCCGCCGCTGCCACCGGCGCCATTGGCGATGAGACCGTCGTCGAACTCCGCGCACGCGTCACCGCGCTGGCAGAGCAGTTCCCCCTTTACGCCCACCTCAATGACGGCACCGCCGTCTTCGAATCAGACCTGATTGGAGCAGCCCAGTGAGTGCAGACCTCCTCCCCGAGCACCCGGATTTCCTCTGGCGCAACCCGGAGCCCAAGTCCTCCTACGACGCCGTGATTGTGGGCGGTGGCGGCCACGGCCTGGCCACGGCGTACTTCCTGGCCAAGAACCACGGGATGACCAACATCGCCGTCCTGGAAAAGGGCTGGCTGGCCGGCGGCAACATGGCCCGCAACACCACCATCATCCGTTCCAACTACCTCTGGGACGAGAGCGCGGCCATCTACGAGCACGCCCTCAAGCTCTGGGAAATCCTGCCCGAGGAACTCGAATACGACTTCCTCTTCAGCCAGCGCGGCGTCATGAACCTCGCTCACACCCTCGGTGACGTCCGCGAGAGCATGCGCCGCGTCGGAGCCAACAAGCTCAACGGCGTGGACGCTGAGTGGCTGGACCCCAAGCAGGTCAAGGAACTCTGCCCCATCCTGAACATCAGCGACAACATCCGCTACCCCGTCATGGGCGCCACCTACCAGCCGCGCGCAGGCATCGCCAAGCACGACCATGTTGCGTGGGCCTTCGCCCGCAAGTGCGACGAGATGGGCGTGGACATCATCCAGAACTGTGAAGTCACCGGCTTCATCAAGGACGGAAACCGGGTCACCGGCGTCAAGACCAACCGCGGCACCATCAACACCGAAAAGGTTGGCCTCGCCGCCGCCGGCCACAGCTCGGTCCTGGCCGAAATGGCTGGCTTCGAGCTTCCCATCCAGTCCCACCCGCTCCAGGCACTGGTCTCCGAACTGCACGAACCGGTCCACCCCACGGTGGTCATGTCCAACCATGTGCACGTGTACGTCTCACAGGCCCACAAGGGCGAACTGGTGATGGGCGCCGGCGTGGACTCCTACAACGGCTACGGCCAGCGCGGTTCGTTCCACGTGATCGAGCACCAGATGGCAGCCGCCGTCGAGCTCTTCCCCATCTTTGCCAGGGCGCACGTGCTCCGGACCTGGGGCGGCATCGTGGACACCACCCTGGACGCCTCCCCCATCGTGGGTAACACCCCGGTGGAGAACATGTTCGTGAACTGCGGCTGGGGCACCGGTGGCTTTAAGGCCACCCCGGCCGCCGGCATGACGTTCGCCCATAACATCGCCACGGGCACGCCGCACCAGCTGAACAAGCCCTTCGCGCTCGAACGCTTCGAAACCGGCGCCCTGATCGACGAACACGGCGCAGCCGCCGTCGCCCACTAGCAGCCCTCCCCCAGAAAGAAGACGCACATGCTGCTCATCTCCTGCCCCAACTGCGGCTCGCGCGACGAGACCGAATTCCACTACGGTGGCCAGGCCCACGTGGCCTACCCGGAAAACCCGAACGAACTAACCGATAAGGAATGGGCCCATTTCCTGTTCTACCGGGAGAACACCAAAGGCATTTTCGCGGAGCGCTGGCTGCACAGCACCGGCTGCCGCCAGTGGTTCAACATGCTCCGCGACACCGTCACGTATGACATCCAGGCGGTTTACCCGATGGGCACGCCCCGGCCTGATGCCGGCGGGACGCTGACCGCGGAATCCGGCACTGCCAGCACCGCCGCTGACAGCACCACCACCGGAAGCGCAGCTCCCAGCACCTCCACCACCAGCATCACCAGCACCACCGCCCCGGAAGGAGCAACCAAGTGACTTCCCACAACGCCCGCCTCGCCTCCGGCGGACGCATTGACCGCACCATCTCCTGGCGCTTCACCGTGGACGGCGAGGAATTCACGGGCCACCTCGGCGACACCCTCGCCTCGGCCCTGATTGCCAACGGCCGCATCGCCGCAGGCAACTCGCTCTACGAGGACCGCGCCCGTGGAATCATGTCCGCCGGCGTGGAGGAATCCAACGCGATGGTCAAGATCTCCCCGCGCTTCCCCGGCGACGTTGCCGAGTCCATGCTCCCCGCCACCACCGTCACCCTGGTGGACGGCCTGAAGGCGGAACTCCTCAACGGCCTTGGCAAGCTGGACCCGGAAGAAGACCGGGCGGAATACGACAAGAAGTACGTCCACACCGACGTGCTGGTCATCGGCGGCGGCCCCGCCGGCCTCGCCGCGGCCCGCGAAGCCGTCCGAACCGGCGCCCGTGTCATCCTCATGGACGACCAGCCCGAGCTGGGCGGATCGCTCCTCTCGGGCTCCACTGCTCCCGAGCTGGCTGAAACCATCGAGGGCAAGCCGGCCCTGGAATGGGTGGCCGACGTCGAAGCCGAACTGGTTTCCGGCGCCGAGTCCACGGTCCTGAACCGCACCACGGCTTTCGGCGCCTACGACGCCAACTACGTCATCGCCGTCCAGAACCGCACCGACCACCTGTCCAGCCCGGCCGCCCCCGGCGTCTCACGCCAGCGGATTTGGCACGTGCGTGCTAATCAGGTGATCCTGGCTCCGGGCGCGCACGAGCGTCCGCTGGTCTTCGAGAACAACGACCGCCCGGGCATCATGCTCGCCTCCGCCGTCCGCAGCTACCTGAACCGCTACGCCGTGGCAGCCGGGCAGCGCGTGGTCATCAGCACCACCAACGACAGCGCCTACGCCCTGGCCGCGGACCTCCGCACCGCCGGGGTCAAGGTTGCCGCCGTTGTCGACGCCCGCCCGCAGCTCACCGCGGTGGCGAGCGCCGCAGTCGAGGCCGGCACCCGGGTGCTGATCGGAAGTGCAGTGGCAGACACCGCTTCGACAGCTGCCGACGGCCGCGTTGAAGGCGTCACCGTCCGCAGCATCAACGACGACGGCGAACTCACCTCCGGCGTCGAGCAAATCGCCTGCGATCTCCTGGCAGTTTCCGGCGGCTGGAGCCCGCTGGTGCACCTGCACTCCCAGCGCCAGGGCAAGCTGCGTTGGGACGACGAGCTGGCAGCTTTTGTGCCGAGCACCGTGGTCCCGAACCAGCAGACCATCGGCTCCGGCCGCGGCAGCTTCGAACTCGCGGACGTACTGGCCGAGGGCATTTCCGCCGGCGCTTCTGCCGCCATCGCGGCGGGCTTCGCTTCGGAAACCCAGCCGACCCCGCTCGGCGAGCCGAAGGCCTCCGCCCCGACGCGGCAGCTGTGGCTGGTCCCGGGCCAGGCAGGCACGCCGGATGACTGGCACCGCCACTACGTGGACTTCCAGCGCGACCAGTCCGTAGCAGACGTACTCCGCTCCACCGGAGCCGGCATGCGCTCGGTGGAACACATCAAGCGCTACACCTCCATCAGCACCGCCAACGACCAGGGCAAGACCTCCGGCGTCAACGCGATCGGCGTCATCGCCGCCGCCCTGCGCGCCGCGGGCGAAGCGTCCCGGGGCATCGGCGACATCGGAACCACCACCTACCGCGCACCGTTCACCCCTGTGGCGTTCGCTGCACTGGCTGGCCGACAGCGCGGCGAACTGTTCGATCCCGCCCGCAAGACCTCCATCCACCCGTGGCACGAGGCGAAGGGCGCCCTGTTCGAGGACGTCGGCCAGTGGAAGCGCCCCTGGTACTACCCCCAGGCCGGCGAAGACATGGATGCTGCCGTGCTGCGCGAGTGCGCCGCCGTCCGCGACTCCGTGGGCTTCATGGACGCCACCACCCTGGGCAAGATCGAAATCCGCGGCAAGGACGCCGGCGAGTTCCTCAACCGGATCTACACCAACGCGTTCAAGAAGCTGGCGCCGGGCTCTGCCCGCTACGGCGTCATGTGCATGGCGGACGGCATGATATTCGACGACGGCGTGACCCTGCGCCTGGACGATGACCGGTACTTCATGACCACCACCACCGGCGGCGCCGCAAAGGTGCTGGACTGGCTGGAAGAATGGCTCCAGACCGAATGGCCCGAACTCGACGTACGCTGCACCTCGGTGACCGAACAGTGGAGCACGATTGCCGTCGTCGGGCCTAAATCCCGCGCGGTGCTCGCCAAGCTGGCGCCGGAACTGGCCGCCGACGGCGGACTGGAAGCCGAAGCTTTCCCGTTCATGACCTTCCGCGAAACCACCCTCGCCTCCGGCGTGCGGGCCCGGATCTGCCGGATCTCGTTCTCCGGCGAGCTGGCCTACGAAATCAACGTGCCGTCCTGGTACGGGCTGAACACCTGGGAAGCCGTGGCCGCCGCCGGGGCCGAATTCAACATCACCCCCTACGGCACCGAAACCATGCACGTGCTCCGCGCCGAAAAGGGCTACCCGATCGTCGGGCAGGACACCGACGGCACCGTCACTCCGCAGGACGCGGGCATGGAATGGATCGTCTCCAAGGCTAAGGAATTCATCGGCAAGCGCTCCTACGCCCGGGCCGACGCCAGCCGTGAGGACCGGAAGCACCTGGTCAGCGTCCTGCCGGTGGACGGCTCCATCCGGCTGCCAGAAGGAACCCAGCTGGTGGAGCAGGGCATCAGCACCAGCCCCGCCTACGGCCCGGTCCCGATGCAGGGCTTCGTGACCTCGAGCTACCACAGCGCCGCCCTCGGCCGTTCGTTTGGCCTGGCACTGATCAAGAATGGCCGCAACCGCATCGGCGAGAGTCTGGTGGCCGTCGCCGGCGACCAGCTGGTCGATGTTGTTGTCGCAGAAACCGTACTGTTTGACCCCGAAGGGACCCGCAAAGATGGCTAATTCAGCAGCACTCGAAGGCATCAATGGACTCCGGGAAATCCGCCGCAGCCCCGCCTCCCACCTGGCGTCAGCACTGGAGGCAGGCTCCGTCCAGGGCAAGGTCGTCCTCGCCGAAGGCCCCTTCCAGACCATGGCCGGGGTCCGTGTGGATCCCAAGTCCGAAGTGGGGGCGCGGATCGCAGCCGTTACCGGCGGCCTGCCTGCACGGTGCGGCGAAGTGACCGGAACCGACGGCGTCAGCGTCCTGTGGCTGGGCCCATCGGAATTCCTGGTGGTGGCACCGGAGGAGGCCCACGATTCCCTGGGCGGCAGCCTCATCGGTTCCCTCACTGAAGCCCTCGGCGACGCCCCGGGCCAGGTAGTGGACCTGTCCGCCAACCGCACCACGTTCGAGCTGTCCGGCCCACGCGCCCGGGCCGTCCTGGAAAAGGGCTGCGCCCTTGACCTGCACCCGCGCAGCTTCACCCCGGGAACGGCACTGAACACCGAGGTTGGCAACATCCCGGTGGTCCTGCAGAAGACCGGGGAGGAAAGCTTCCGGCTGTTCCCGCGGGCCTCCTTCGCGGACTTCCTGGGCCGCTGGCTCCTCGATGCAATGCGCGAGTACGCCTCGCCCGAGGTTCCCTAAATGGCGCTCAGCGTCCTGGACCTGTTTTCTGTCGGCATCGGGCCCTCGTCGTCACACACGGTGGGCCCGATGCGGGCAGCAAAGCAGTTCGCCGACGGACTCAAGGGCGGCGGGCTCCTGAGCTCCACCACCCGGGTCCAGGCTGAACTGTTCGGTTCGCTCGGTGCCACCGGCCGGGGCCACGGCTCCGACAAAGCCGTGGTGCTGGGCCTGCAGGGCCTGGACCCGGAAACCGTGGACACTTTCACGGCCGACGACCAGGTGGCGGCCGCCGCGCTCAACGCCGAACTCCTGGTGGGCGGCGACCATCGGGTGGACTTCAACTGGGACGAGGACGTGGTCCTGCACCGCCGCAAGTCCCTGCCCGCGCACCCCAACGGCATGACCTTCAGGGCGCTGGACCACACCGGTGCCGTCCTCAACGAACGCAGTTTCTACTCGATCGGCGGCGGCTTTGTGGTGGACGGCGACGCCGCCGGCGAGGACCGGGTGGTGGCTGACGACACTCCCCTGCCATATCCGTTCACCTCCGCCGACGAACTCCTGGCCATCTGCAAGCGCGAAGGAATGTCCATCTCTGACGTCATGCTCGCCAACGAGCTCACGTGGCGCAGCGAAGCGGAACTCCGCGAGAAACTGCTGGCGCTCTGGGCGGTCATGCGCGAATGTGTGGACAACGGCTGCGCCGCGGAAGGGATCCTTCCCGGCGGCTTGAACGTCAAGCGGCGGGCGCCGTCGTTATTCCAGACCCTGACCGCGGACACGGGGGTCACCGATCCGCTGCGGGCGATGGAATGGGTGAACCTGTTCGCCCTCGCGGTCAACGAGGAGAACGCCGCGGGCGGGCGCATCGTCACCGCCCCCACCAACGGCGCGGCGGGAATTGTCCCCGCCGTCCTGCACTACTACGTCAAGTTTGTTCCCGGCGCCGACGACGACGGTGTGGTCCGGTTCCTCCTGGCGGCGGCCGCCGTCGGAATCCTGTTCAAGATCAACGCCTCCATCTCCGGTGCGGAGGTGGGCTGCCAGGGCGAGGTGGGGTCCGCCTGCTCGATGGCCGCCGCCGGGCTCTGCGAAGTGCTGGGCGGAACGCCCGAACAGGTGGAGAACGCCGCGGAGGTGGGGATCGAACACAACCTGGGCCTGACCTGCGATCCCGTGGGCGGGCTGGTGCAGATCCCCTGCATCGAACGCAACGCCATCGCCAGTGTGAAGGCGATCAACGCCGCGCGACTGTCCCTCCACGGGGACGGCAGCCACAAAGTTTCCCTCGACAAAGCCATCAAAACCATGCGCGAGACAGGAGCGGACATGAAAACCAAGTACAAGGAGACCTCCCGCGGGGGTCTCGCCGTCAACGTGATCGAGTGCTGAGCCATGACTGCCGTACAGACTGAAACCTCACTTCCCGGCCAGCCCGCGACCACGGTGGAGCACGTCCTCACCCTCGATTGCGCGGAAACCCCCGGCATCGTCCACGCCGTCTCCGGGTTCCTGCTGGAACACGGCTGCGACATCCTGGACAGCAAGCAGTTCGGCGAGCGCGCCGAGCGGCACTTCTTTATGCGCGTGCATTTCGAGTCCGACGGCGATGCCTCCACCGCGGACACGCTGCGGGCCGGTTTCGGTCCCGTGGCCGAGCGGTTCGGGATGCGCTGGCGCCTGGAGCCGCGCGGTGCCAAACGCCGCGTGCTGATCATGGTGTCCAAGTTCGGGCACTGCCTCAACGACCTGCTGTTCCGTGCACGCACCGGTGAACTGCCGGTGGAGATCGCGGCCGTGGTCTCCAACCACACTGACCACCAGGGCCTGGTGGAATGGCACGGCATCCCGTTCTTCCACGTGCCGGTCACCGCCGCCACCAAACCTCTCGCGGAGGCACGGCTGCTGGAACTGGTGGACGAATACAATGTGGAACTGGTGATCCTGGCCCGCTACATGCAGGTCCTCAGCGATGAGCTCACCCGGCGGCTGGACGGCCGGGCCATCAACATCCACCACTCGTTCCTGCCCAGCTTCAAGGGTGCCAAGCCGTACCATCAGGCCTACGCCCGTGGCGTTAAGACCGTGGGTGCCACCGCGCACTACGTCAACGCCGAGCTGGACGAGGGTCCGATCATCTCCCAGCAGACCGTGGAAGTGGACCACACCTACGGCCCGGAGGACCTGGTTGCGGCCGGCCGGGATACCGAATGCAAGGCCCTGTCCAACGCGGTGCGCTGGCACTGCGAGGGCCGGGTCATCCTGCAGGGGAACAGGACGGTAGTGCTGCGCTAGCCCAGGCCCTCCCCCACCACCCCATCCCCCACCCCCACCCCCACCCCCGGACGCTCTCTCACTTAATGTGCGTTTTCGGGCGATCCTCTCTCACTTAATGTGGGTTTTTGCGTGACGCTCTCTCACCATCGCGTGCGGGAGCGTCACGGCTTTAAGGGCGCGCTTGCGCCGCACGTTCTGGGCCTGTCAGTCACTGGCGAACCCGGACGCCTGGGGGTGGTCAAGCCAGCCGTTGCGGACTGCCCGTTTGATCTTCACGACTGCACGCTGAAAATCGTCAGCAAGATCCTCCTTGCCGAAAACAAGGACCGTCCAGCCGGCTGACTCGAAGGCCTTATCCCGCCTCCTGTCACTGAAGATCTGCGCATCACTGAGGTGATGTCCGCCGTCGTACTGAATGGCGATCCGGCGATGACGGTAGCCGAGATCGGCCGACGGCGACCGCGCGTCTCCGGCGCGCAACGGCACCTGGAGTTCGGGCTCGGGCAGCCCGGAGTCGACGATAGCCAACCGAAGCAGCGACTCGGGGGCAGAATCGGCACCCACCCGCATCAGATCCAACGCTTCACGGGCCCGGACGATGCCCTGCAGATTGGGGTGTCGGCCCGCCAGCACACGCAGACCGGCCAACGTGTCGTAGGGCTGCGTCCTTCCCTCGAAGTCCACCCGCGGGATGCGGATCAGTTCATCACCCATGGCCACCAGGTCTTTGAGCGGCAGGTTCCGGGCCAGGTCAAGCCAAGTCCGGGACCGTGTGCTCAGGCGGATGCCGTCGACAAGTTCGATCTCGTCGTCCAGCGTCAGGACGGTATGGCCAAACACGCCCTTCCGGCGGACCGATGGCAGCGAACGCGGTTTGCTCAAATGCAGCTCTGCGGAGTCGGCAAGCCAGGGAGGCAGCAGTTGGCACCGAAGCCGGGCAGCGGTGACGTGCGAGATCCAGGCTCCGGGCGACGCAGCGGACAGCGCCCTGGCCGCACCTTCCAGATCAAAGTCCCAGTCCGCAGGGCGGTAGAGGCCGCGTCCCACATTGACCATGTCCTTCCGCCGAAGCCGGTTCAGGGTGACCCCTGAGGCCACGGCGGAACCGAAGGTGAACGGAGCTGCCGCTAAAGGAGCGGGCAGAAAATCTTGCTTTCGCATGCTGGCATTGTGACCCGAAACGGCATAACGCTGCAGAAGTTATCCACAGGCAGCTGTTCGGCCTTCCGAGGTGCGAGAGGGTTGCCGGCCCAAAAACCCACATTAAGTGAGAGAGGATCGGCCGGAAACCCACATTAAGAACCCACATTAAGTGAGAGAGCGTCGCAGGGGGCGGGCGGCAGCAGGGCGGGGCGGCGGGTTAGAGCGCCGCGAGGCGGGTGGCCAGGTGCAGCGCTGCGAGCCGGCCCGTGCCACGGGGGTCGCCGCCGCTGAGCGAGAAGATGCGCTGCAGGCGCTGGTGCATCGACTGCCGCTCCAGGTGTAGCTCCCGCGCCGCCTGCGCAGTGTTGCAGCCTGAGTCAAGCCACACCCGCAGGGTTTCCACCAGGGCCGAATGCCGCTGCTGGTCGTGCTCAAGGAGGGCCCCGAGTTGCTGACGGACAAAATCCGCCCGCTGCACCTCAGCCAGGGAATGGGAGGCAAGCCGTTCCAGGGCGAAGGCCTCGGCGTCGAGCACTGTAGCGAAACCCCGTTGCCCGGCGGGGTGCAACCCGTCGCCCGCCCCCACGTCCAGCGTCAACCTTGCCTCTGTCAGCGACCACGGCGCGGCCGAGATCCCGGACGCCACCGGACCCACAGCACTGATGCTCCCCTCCGGCAGTTCGAGCGTACGCAGCCCGGCCAGAATCTCGTTCCTGTCCTCCTGGGTCTTGCCGGTCCGCAATACAGCGAGTGCCAAGAGCTGCTCATTGTCCGCGTAGCTTGCGCTGTGCCGTCCGGCCCGGTCCAGCAGCTGTTCCACTGCCGTGCGGAGCTGCCGGGAGCCCGGCGACCGGATCACAATGGCCACCAGCTGCGCAGCCGGGGGGATCCCGGCGGCCGGCGCGAGCTGTTGGAGCCGCCAGTTGGTGGTGCCGGAATCGACGGCCCGGATCAGCGCGGCGCCCGCCATCTCCTTCAGGCCGGGCGGCATGCGCTGCAGCAGGGCCAGGGCCAGAATGTCCACCGAGCGGTTCCCGGCAATCCTCGCCAGGTTCACATCTCCGCCCTCCAAGGTGTGGAGGCTCAGTCGCGCTGAAGGAATGCCCCGCACAGAAACGTCGATATGGGTGGTGCGTGCCCGGTCCTGCTCGCCGTCAGCAGCCGGCCCAGGACCGTCCGCCGACGCAAATTCAGCAGGCAGTGCGCTTGCCAGGGGAGCTCCCGCATTGGATGTCAGGACAACTTCCGCGCCGGTGGCGTCGGCGAGGACGGCCAGGATCCGGTCAAGGCTGCCGCCGTGGGCGAGTTCCACGGCCATGGCATGGCTTGCCCGGTCAGCCTGCTGCAGCTGGGCGGCTGACTCGCTCACCAGCAGGGAGTTGATGGCTTCCATCACGCCAACAAACGGCACCACTTTGCGGAGCTCTATCAGGGGAAGCCCGGCGGCTTCAGCTGCTCCCACCATGGAGGAGGGAATGGACGGCAGAGCGGTGCCCGTCTCGATGGCCAGCGCGGCCACTCCACGTTCCGCCAGTTCCCAGATGTAGCCGATACGCCGCTTATCCGTTGCCGCGACCAGGGCCTGGCCGCCGGTGAGCAGCAGCTCACCGCCGCCAAGTAACGGGGCGATGTCCAAGACCTCACTGGAATGGATCCAGCGGAGCTGTGTCTGGGCCGCGATGGCCGCCGCTGCGCGGATCACAGGGTCCGCGGGGGTGAGGGTGGAATGTTTCAAAACATCCGTTAATCGTATGGGCATGACACTCCGTCGCATGGAAGGCACATCTTCATGACACATTGTATGTGGTGGTTGTGGCCTGAGCCACATAATCTGGATCTATCCCTTTTACTCATGGAGGCTCCCCCCATGCACAACAATCTCTCGACTCCGCAGCAGGACTCGGCAATGATGCCGACCGAAGACTGCGAAGCCTGGCTCCAGCCCATCCCCGAATCGCAGCGCACGCACAAGGTCTCAGGCCAGTTCTGGATCTGGGCCGGCGCCAACCTTGCTCCCATCAACTGGGTGCTCGGTGCACTCGGCATTCAGTTGGGGCTGGGTTTCGCTGACACCGTGACCGTCCTGGTTTTGGGGAACCTGATCGGCATGCTGCTGTTCGGCCTCTTCGTCCTTCTGGGCCAGAAGACCGGCGCCACCGGCATGGTCCTGGCCCGCGCCGCCTTCGGCCGCCGCGGCAACTATCTCCCGGCAGCCATCCAGGCCCTCCTGGTGATCGGCTGGTGCGCGGTGAACACCTGGATCATCCTGGACCTGGTCATGGCCCTCTTCGGCACACTCGGCTGGGTTGATCCCGAAGCCCACAACTACGGGTGGAAGATCGGCATCGCCACGTTCATCATGGCGGTACAGGTGGCCATTGCATGGTTCGGCTACAAGGCCATCGCAGCTTTCGAAAAGTGGACCGTTCCGCCCACCATTCTCATCCTTGCCGTGATGTCCGCAGTGGCCTGGTTCGGTATGAAGATCGACTGGGGCTACGCGGGCCCGGCCGGCCACATCCTCGAAGGTTCTGACAGGATCGCGGCCATGAGTGCCGTGATGACCGCCATCGGCATCGGCTGGGGCATCACCTGGTTCACCTACGCGGCAGACTACTCCCGTTTTGTCAGCACCAAGGTCCCCAAGCGCAAGGTTTACCTGGCGTCGGTCCTGGGCCAGTTCATCCCCGTCGTGTGGCTCGGCGTCCTCGGTGCCAGCCTCGCCACCAACACGGGCGAAATTGATCCCGGAAAACTGATCGTCCAGAACTTCGGAGCCCTCGCACTGCCCGTACTGCTGATGGTGCTCCACGGCCCCATCGCCACGAACATCCTGAACATCTACACCTTCTCGGTGGCAACCCAGGCGCTGGATATCACCATCAGCCGCCGCAAACTGAACCTCTTTGTCGGCGTCTTCTCCCTCGCCGCCGTCGTCTTCTTCATCTTCCAGGAGGACTTCGCCGCAGTCCTCGACGCCTGGCTGATCGGGCTCGTAGCCTGGGTCGCCGCCTGGGGCGGGGTCATGCTGGTTCACTACTTCTGGCTCGACAAGCGCTGGCCGGGCAACCCGGAGAGGCTCTTCGACGCGGTGGGCACCAAGCGGCTCCCCGTGGTCAACTGGGCCGGCGTGGTATCCCTTCTGGTAGGCATCTTCGCAACGTGGCTGTTTATGTACGGACTCGTTCCCGCCATGCAGGGCCCCATCGCGGTGGCCCTGGGCGGCTGGGACCTCTCCTGGCTCGCAGGCGGCCTGGCCAGTGCCGGCTGCTACGCCCTCCTGGGTCCGGTTTACCACCGCAGGCACCTGGACTCAGCCCTGCCGGCCGAAACCGTAGCCCAGGCTACCGCCGACCTGAAGTTCGCCACCCAGCCGGCCGCACCGGCCGGGCACTAACGAACTAACCACACACAAAAGAAGCGCCCGACGGCGGCAGGAGACTGCCGCCGTCGGGCGCTTCTTTTGTGCACCGTCAAGACCGTCAGGCGGCGCCCGCGGCGAGCACGCGCTTGACGTCGCCCTCGTCCGGATAGGCGGCCTGGGTGCCCTTGCGGGTGGTGGCAAGCGCGGCTGCGATGGAGGCGAAGGCGGCGGCGTCAGCCAGTGACGCACCGGCCGCAAGGCGCGCGGCCACGGCACCCGTGAAGGCGTCGCCGGCGCCGGTGGTGTCCACCGCGTTGACCTTGACCGGTGCGATCTGGACAAGCTGCTGGCCGGCGTCGGCCAGCGAATCCAGCACCACGGAGCCTTTCGCCCCGAGCGTGACGAGGACCCGCTGGAGCCCGCGCCCGGCGAAGCGCAGCCGGACCGCGTCCCAGTCGCCGGCGTCACCGTCGCTGCCGGGAATCTCGGCGGAGCCCAGGAACTGCGACGCCTCGTGGGCGTTGACCAGCAGGACGTCCGTCAGGTCCGCCAGCTGCTGCGGGATGTCCGCATACGGCGAGAGATTGAGCACAACTGTTGCGCCGGCGTCGTGCCCTGCCTGCGCGGCGGCGAGCACTGTCTCCATGCTGACTTCGAGGCAGAGGCAGACGACGGCGGCACCCTTGATGACGTCCGCTGCCGCGGCGACGTCCTCGGGCGACAGGGTGCCGTTGGCCCCTGCCGAGATGATGATGTTGTTCTCGCCCACGGCATCCACGGCGATGACGGCAACGCCCGTCTCTGCCGGCGCGGTCCGGACATGCCCCACGTCGACTCCCGCGCCGGAGGCTGAGGAGAGCAGCATCTGCCCGTTGGAATCGTCGCCCACGGCACCGACAAGGCGGACGTCAGCACCTAGCCTGCTCGCGGCAACGGCCTGGTTGGCGCTCTTGCCGCCGGGATTGACGGCGAAACCGTTGCCGTGCACCGTCTCGCCCGGCAGGGGCAGCCGCTCGCAATAGATAGTGAGGTCAGCGTTCAGGGAGCCGACGACGACGATCCCTCCTTTGGACGCAGCCGTTGCGGCGGTCATTCGGTCACCTCAGCCTCGACGGGCTTGGGGATCAGGAGCGAGGCCGCGAAAGCCGCAACGGTGATGATCAGGCCGGTGAGCACCACCGTCAGGTAGGACGCCTTGGCATCGCCCATGGCGGACGTGGCAACGAGCACCGCGGGCAGCACCAGGAAGCTCAGGCCGGCGCCAAGGTTGAAGGCGCCCGCGTTCATGCCGGGCAGGAACCCGGGGTTTCCGGCGGGTGAGAGGACAACTCCGAGTCCGTTCAGCATGATGTTGACCGTACCGGCGTACATGATGCCCAGCAAGACCGTTCCGACGATCATCATGGGCAGGCTGCTGAGGCCGAAGAACGCGATGATGGCCAGGGCGGCGATGCTGCCCAGCATGCCGATGCGCAGGACCTTGGTGTAGCCGAGGAGGGGAGCGAGACGGCCGCTGATGGGACCGATGAGCCAGCCAAGCAGGGCGTACGGGGTGAGGATAATCAGGGACATTTCGGTGGGGCCGATGCCGAATCCGGGTGCAGCGGCCTGGACGTAAGCGGGGACGATCCCGTTGATGACGGCGAAGATGCCGGTCATGGTCAGGGTGGTGGTCAGCAACGGCGCCCAGGTGGAGCGCTGGCGCAGGTGGACGGTCTCCACCATCGGCTGCTTGGCGCGCTTTTCCACGGTCCAGAAGGCGTAGAACGCGGCAACGGCAACCACAACGAGTCCAATGGCCAGCATCAGCGTTCCGGACTCGAAGGCGCCGACCAGTTTGGCGCCTTCGTTGAGGGCCGTGAGGAGGGCGCCCACCGCCACCACAATGAAGAACACGCCAAGCCAGTCCATGGTGGTTCCGGCGGCGGGCTTGCTTTCGCCGGCGAGGAACACGATCAGTGCCGTGGCGACGATGGCCAGGACCACCATGAGCCAGAAGATGCTGCGGAAGCCGTAATGCTCGGCGAAGTAGCCGCCCACGAAGGAGTCCACTCCGGCCACGCCGCCGTTGACGGCGGTGATCAGGCCCATCAGGGTGCCGTACTTCTTGGGGCTGCTGACGGCGGAGCGAAGCATGATGAGGCAGAGCGGAACCGTGGGGCCGCTGACGCCCTGGATGATGCGGCCCACGAAGAGCCAGGTGACGTCCGGGGCCAGGGCGGCGATCACGGAGCCGACGGCCATGAGGACCATCATGCCCACCAGGATCTTCTTGCGGCCGATGATGTCGCTCAGGCGGGGAAGGAAGAGGGAGAAGAGCGCGGCCGCGGTGAAGAACCACGTCTGGGACAGCCCGATGGTGGCCTGGTCAGTGTTGAGCTCCTCGCCCATGGTGACCAGTGCGGGGCTGAGCATGGAAGCGTTGAGTTGGAAGGCGACGCAGGCGGCGAGCAGGGCCACCATGAGGGCGGTGACGTTGCCGGTCTTTGTGGTTGTGACAGAGGTGCTCATTACTTGGACCCCGCCGTTGCTTCGAGGGCTGCGGGAGCCCCGCCTGAGGGCTCGCCGATCCGCACGAGGGCGTCCGTGACAAGGTCCCAGAACTTCTTGTGGTCCAGGTCAACGGCCACGGAGGTGTTGCAGTCCTCGGGTGCGGGGGCCCGGAAGTCGGCCACGGTCATGCCGAGCGTCAGTTTGCCCTGCAGTTCGATGTCCACGGGAACCTTGCGGGTGCTGACGATGCTGGGATCGATCACGTAGGCCACGGCGCACGGATCGTGGACCGGCGGGTAGTCGAAGCCCTGGGCGTCCTTGTAGGTCTTGGTGAAGAACTCCATCAGTTCCAGCACGAACTTGGCCGGTCCGGTGCCCACAGCGGCGATGTTTTCCACCACCTCGGGGGTGGCCAGGGCCTGATGCGTGAGGTCCAGGCCCACCATCACCACGGGCCACTTCTCGTTGAACACAATGTGCGCGGCTTCGGGATCGATGATGATGTTGAATTCAGCCACGGCGCTCCAGTTGCCCACGTGGTAGCCGCCGCCCATCAGGACAACTTCCTTCACTCGTTCCACGATGCGCGGTTCCTTGCGGGCCGCAAGCGCGATGTTGGTGAGGCCGCCGGTGGGGACCAGGGTGACTGTGCCGGGTTCGTGCGCCATGACGGTGTCAATGATGAGGTCGACGGCGTGGCGCGGGTCCAGTTCGATGGCCGACTCGGGCTGGGCGGGGCCGTCCATGCCCGACTCGCCGTGGATGTCCGGGGCGTTTTCGATGGTGCGGACCAGGGGGCGCGCGCAGCCTGCGGCGAACGGAACACCGGTGATGCCGGCGATGGTCCCGACGGACAGGGCGTTTTTGGTGACCTTTGCGAGGGTCTGATTGCCCACCACCGTGGTGACGGCAAGCAACTCGATGTTCGGGTTCCCGTGTGCAAGCAGCAGTGCGACGGCGTCATCATGCCCGGGGTCGCAGTCGAGGATGATCTTCCTGGGGGCGGGTTTCGTCGGTTCGGATTCCACGTTTATTCTCCACGTCATTGGGGCCTGCACGAGCAGCGGGCGCGCGCACTTATCAGAGCGATCATGACACCAGCGCGGGCTTTACGTCAAACGCTTAACGTAGTCCCACATCAAGCGCTTGACCCTATGCGCTGCCTGGCCGCCTCGCCTGCGTGGCCGCGAAGTCGGGGACGCGGGGCGCGGGGGCAAACGAAAGCGGCGGCCGGTTCCATTACAGAACCGGCCGCCGCCGAAAGAGTCTGACCGAGGGTCAGGCGTTGGTTTTTCGTTTCAGCCAGCCCCAGACGGCCGTGGCGACGAAGAGCACCAGGCCGATAATGGCCAGCCACAGCAGCCCCTTCACCACGAAGCCGAGGATCGAGAGTACAAGCCAAATGATAAGTAGTGCGATTATTAGTCCCATACCCGGAATCCTATGCCACCGGGCCCCGGGTGTGGTGGTAGCCACCTGGTACGTGCGTTGACCGCGCTCCCCCGCCTACTACGATCAAAGGATGGAATCCGCGCAACAGCAGCAGCAGCAGCCCCTGCGTTCGCGAAGGATCACTGCAGCCATGGTCGCCGCCCGCGCGGGCGTTTCGACGGCGACCGTATCCCTGGTGGCGAACGGCAAGACTGCCGGCCGGGTGTCGGAGGAGAACATTCGCCGGGTACGGGAAGCGATCTCCGAGCTCGGCTATGTGGTGGACAGCGTGGGCAGTTCACTGGCCAAAGGCGTCAGCTCGATCGTTATCCTGGTCGCCCCGGACATCTCCAACCCGTTCTTCGCCAAGGTGATCGCCGGTGTGCGCGAGTCGCTTGGCGCCGATTACCAACTGCTGCTGTCCGTTACCGATGCCGGGGAGTTTCCGCAGGCGGACGACGTGCGGAAGCTGATGGCGCTGCGACCGGCAGGGTTGCTCGTGGATGCTCCGAACGCCGGCTTCCTTGAAGATCTTGCCGTCTCCGGGCCGCTTGTCCTGCTCGATGCCCCCGGGCTGGAGGCCTATGCGCCGTCGGTGAATCTGGACGTTGCCCACGGGGCCCGGGAACTGGCGGCGCACCTGGCAGCTGCAGGGCACCGAAAGGTTGCCTACGTGGACAGCGTCACCGGGACGGCGACGTTCGCCCTTCGCCGCGAAGCCTTCCTGGCCGAGGCCGCGCACCGCGGGATGACGGTGGACTCGGATCACATCATCGGCACCACCATCGACGTCGGCGCGGCAGCGGCTGCCTTCGCCGCGGCATGGCCGGAGTGGCAGCGCGCGGGCGTCACCGCCGTCGTCTGCGGTACCGACACGCACGCCTACGGCGTGCTGCAGGAAGCACGCGTGGCCGGCGTGCACATCCCGGGCCAGTTGGCCATCGCAGGCTTCGATGATTTGCCGTACTCCGCCACGAGCAATCCCAGCCTGACCAGCGTGCACCTGCCCGCTACCCCCCTGGGCCTGAAGGCCGGCGAGCAGCTGCGGAGCCTGATGGAAGGCCGCGAGCTGGAACAGCCGCAGCTCACGCTCGAAAGCTCCCTGGTGGTCCGCAACTCCACGTCACCCCCACCCCCGACGCCGCCCGCCGCCACCGCCTCCCGCACCTCCCCACCCCTAGGACGCTCTCTCACTTAATGTGGCTTTTGAGGCGACGCTCTCGCACTTTTTTGAAGAAAGTGAGAGAGCGTTGCCGTTTTTCCCGCATTAAGTGATAGAGCGTCCTGATGGGGGACGTGTCGGAGGGCCGCCGTAAGCTGGGTGCATGCCGAGTAACTGGGACAGCCTGGACGTCAGCCTCCGCGAATCCGTGCAGGAGAACGTGGAGATCTACGAGCGCGTCCGCCCTGCCCTGAAGCTGGTCACTCATGATGTCCTGGTTATCCTGCGTGACATGCTGAAGGACACCGAAGTCACGCCGCTGTTCGTCACCGGGCGCACCAAAACGGTGGAATCCTTCCGCGAAAAGATCTCCCGGATCGAGGAACCGCTGGAGCCGGGCGGGCCTCCGGTGCTGAAGTTCCCGGACCCGTTCCGGACGCTCAATGACATGGTGGGCGTCCGCGTCATCACCAAGCTTCCCGCCGAGAATGCGGTGGCGGCCAACATCATCAAGCGCCAGCGCCAGGTGTTTGACTGCCGCGGGGACCGGGAAAAGGACATCGGCTCCATCGAGTCCGGCACGTACGGCTACTCCAGCCGCCACCTCATCCTGCGCACCATCCAGAACGAGGCGGTCAAGGAGTACCAGCAGGTCTTCAACCCGGATGTCCCTCCCAATGGCAGCTACTTTTTCGAGTGCCAGATCCGCACGGTCTTCGCGCACGCCTGGAGCGAGATTGAGCACGACATCCGCTTCAAAGCCGAGGATCCGCGGGCCTGGACCCCGCATTTCGACCGCCAGTTCACCGCCACGGCGGCCATGCTGGAGACCGTGGAGAGCGCCTTCGCTGACCTGCACGAGCGGTACGAAGAGGTCCGCAGCTACTGGGACATGGATGGTGAGGGCGCCGCGCAGCTCACCCCCAACCGGATCCGCGATGTCTGGCGCACCCTGCTGCCGCACGTGGACCGCAAGGTGGATGACGACTGGGGCTGGGCGGCGGAACTGATGGCGGCCCACGGACTGAACCAGACCGTCCAGCTGGCCGGCCTGCTCAGCGCCCAGCGGATCACCGAGGTCCGCAAAGCCCTGGACCACCGCTACTCCCCCGGACCGGACCGCCTGCTGGATGATCTCCTGCTGTGGCAGTACGGCACCAAACACATTGACCTCACCGCGGAAGCGCACGACGCCGTCCCGCACCCGCGGCGGGACAGCCTCCTGCGGCGGCTGAAACAGATTGAGCGCTACCGCCACACGAAGGCGACGTAACCTTTTCGCGCTGTAAAGGCGACGGGTGCGGGGTCGCAGGATTATTGGCCACCACCGGCAGTCAACTACCCTTGACTGTTGGGGGCGGCTGTCATAAACGGGCCCCCGATGCTTCCGGTTCCCGCCCAGCGGCACGATCCGGCGCCCGTTTTGCCCCTCTCTGACAAGGATTCCGCCATTTCCACGGACGCATTCTTCGCCTCGCTCACCCGGGTCCGCAACGTCATCCTGCCGCCGGCCGTCCGGTCCTGGCTGAACACTTCCCGCGGACTGCTCACCGGCTTCGTCCTGGTGCATCTCGGTTTCCTGATCTTCGGTGCCCTGCTCTCCCTCCGCGGGGAGGCGTTCAGCGACACCTTTATTTACCGCGACTGGGCTGCGGCAGGTTTCAACGAGGCGAACCTCAGCGGCGGCCCCAGCCCGTGGGTGTACCCCATCCTCGCGCTGATACCCATGGCGATCGCAGGGCTGGCCGGCCCCGGGCCGTTCTTCTTCCTCTGGGTGCTGATGACAACGCTTCTTAACTTCTGGGGCCTGGCAAAGCTCACCGACCGCGGCCGCAACCAGGACGCCATCCCCGCCGGCTGGTGGTGGCTGATCTTCACGCTGCTGATGGGCTGGCTTGGCTTCGCCCGCGTGGACGGTCTCACCGCACCCATCGTGCTGGTTGCCCTGGCCTACGGGGTACGCAGGCCGTTCATCGCCTCGGTCATCCTGGCCGCCGCCACCTGGGTGAAGGTCTGGCCGGCCGCCGTGATGCTGGCCCTCTTCACGGTCGTGAAGAACCGGATGGTGGTGGTGCTGGCAGGCGTGGCGACTTCCGCGGTGGTTGTCGCCCTGGCGGCGGCGGTGGGCAGTGTGCCAAAGCTGCTGAACTTCCTGACCCAGCAGGGCGACAGGGGAATGCAGCTCGAGGCAACCTTCACCACCCCGTGGCTGTGGCTGTCCGTGCTGAACATTGGTGATTCCCGGATGTACATGAACACCGACATCAACTCGATGCAGGTGGACGGCCCCGGCACCGCCGTCATGTCCGTCCTGATGCAGCCGCTGCTGATCCTGGCGGCTCTGCTCGTGGCCGGCCTAACGTTTTGGGCGCTGCACAACGGCAAGATCAACGGCGGCCCCGACGGCGGTGTGGACCGCACCGAACTGCTGCTCGCCGGAGCCCTGACCCTCACCACGGCCTTCGTGGTCTTCAACAAGGTGGGCTCGCCCCAGTTCATGGTGTGGCTGGCCCCCGCCGTGGCAGTGGGCCTGGCGCACAGCTGGCGTGAATGGCGGGTGCCGGCGGCCATGCTGATCGCCATTGCCGTGGCCACGTTTTTCATCTACCCGCTGTTCTACGATGCGCTGAGCCACAACAACCCGCTTATGGCCGGCGTGCTGACCATCCGCAACGTCCTCCTGGTGGTCCTGTTCCTGTGGTCCGTCCGGCGCCTGTACTTGCTGGGCAAGAAGACTCCCGCGTCCGTCCCCGCGCTCAAGGAGTCCTGAGATTTCCACAAAGTTCTTCGACCGGCTCGTCAGCGTCCGCAGCAGGCTACTGCCCGCCCGCGTAGTGGACTGGTTCGCCCGCCCCTCCAGCGTCTGGTGGGGTTTTGCTGTCATCCACCTGTACTTCCTGGGCTGGATGGCGTCGTTCTTCCTGAGCGGCGACACCTTCAGCGACACCGAGCAGTACCGCCAGTGGGCCATGGACGGCTACAACCCGGACAGCCTGGACGGGAAGATCAGCCCCTGGGTGTACCCGGTGTTGGCGCAGATCCCGATCTTCCTCGCGAACATTGCCGGACCCAGCCTCTACCTGCTCTGCTGGTTCCTGATCATCACAGCCCTCAACGCCGTCGGCCTCGTGTACCTGACCCGCGGCCCGCGGAAGGTGCGCGGTATTGCCCCGTCCTGGTGGTGGCTGTTTTTCACCGTCTTTATGGGGTACCTCAGCTTCGCCCGGGTGGAGGGCATCACCGCCCCCATCGTGCTGATCGCCCTGCTCTATGCGGCCGAACGGCCTGTGGTGGCGGGCGTGCTGCTGAGCGTCGCCACCTGGATCAAGGTGTGGCCGGCGGCCGTCCTGGTGCCGATTGTCATTGCCAGCCGTAAGCGGATCCAGGTGCTGGCCTCCGGGGTCGCAGTCACCGCCGTGGTGGGCCTGGGCACGTACCTTTCCGGCGGCCTCCCGCACATCATGGACTTCCTCACGAACCAGGGCGAGCGGGGCATGCAGCTTGAAGCCACGTTCTCCACGCCGTGGGTGTGGCTGAGCGTGTTCCACATCGCGGGCTCCAAGATGGCTGACAACACGGCCATCAACTCCACGGAGGTCTACGGTCCGGGCGCGTCGGTGGCCGCGTTCCTGATGCAGCCGCTGCTCATTGTCGCCGCGGTGGTGGCGGCCATCCTGCTGGTCCGGGCCCTGAAGCGCGGCGCCGAGCGGGAGGAGTTGTTTATGGAGGGCGCCCTGATGATGGTCACGGCGTTCATCGTGTTCAATAAAGTGGGGTCGCCGCAGTTCATCATCTGGCTGGCGCCGGTGATCGTTGCGGGCCTGACCCACGACTGGGAACGCTGGAAGGTCCCGGCAGCCCTGCTAATGGGGATCGCCATGACCACGTTCGTGATCTACCCGCTGTTCTACACCCCGCTCATCCACGCGCACCCCGTTATGGCTGCCATCCTCACCACCCGCAACGTGCTCCTGGTGGTGCTGCTGTGGTGGTCGGTGAAGCGGACCGCGGAGCTCGGACGGAAGCCGGCGGCGGTGCCGCAGGCGGCCTAACGGGCCTGATCTAGCCCTATGGGGAGCCTTGCGGGGAGCCCTGCGGCCGGTGCACAGCAATCAGCCCGGCAGCCATTTTCCGGGCCCGGCGGGCAGCCAGCTTGTCGCCCTCAGCGGCGGCGATTATGGAGCCCTTCATGAGGATGTGCCAGGAGAGGGCGAACGCCTCGGAGTCCGCCAGGCCGGCTTCATCGGCCAGGATCCGGACCTGCTGGCGGATCCTGGCCAGGTACTCGATGCTCGCCTTGCCCAGCGGATGGGCCGCCCCCATTTCCAGCAGCACTTTAACGAATGAGCATGCTTCGAAATCATCGTCCTGGAACCACTCGTCGTAAACGTCGAAGATGGCCAGCAACTGGTCTTCGGGGTTCTCTGCCCTGCGTCTGGCTTCCGGGACGACGGATCCCATCATCCACAGCTCGTCGCGCCGCTTCAAAAAGGCCAGCACCAGATGGTTCTTCGACGGGAAGTGCCGGTAGAACGTTGCCTTGGCGACGCCGGACGCGCGGATCAGCTCGTCGACCCCGACATCCCGGATCCCCCGGCGGGAAAACAGGCCGTAGGCCGCAACCACGATGCGGGTATGGACATCATCAGGAGCTTCAAGGTCGTCGGCGAGTGTCCTCATGCCAGCGAAGTCTACCTTCGCCCGACGAAATTACTCCTTCATAAAGAAGCGGATAGCGGGGGCCGCGGCCACTCGGGCGGGGCCCGAACCCAGCCTCAGCGCCTGGCCGCCCGCTGTTCCTGCACCCAGCCCCACGCCCGCCGCGCCCAGTCCAGCGGCTTGCCCTCGATCAGCAGCTTCCGGGTGTGGATGTCCAGGACCAGCAGGTAGAACGTGAACAGCAGCGCCGTCACGAATGCCAGCGAGGACGCGTTGATCGGCAGTTCCACGAAGGACCAGACCGAGAGCTGGTCCTGCGCACCGAACACCACAAAGAACGTCACACCCACGTAGAGGCATCGGATCTGCCAGTCATTCCGGATGCCGGTGACGGCCAGGAACGGCAGGAACCAGAGGATGTACCATGGCTGGATGATGGGCGAAAGCATCACGACGGCGGTGAACGCCAGGGCGAGGCGGCGCACCGCCCGCGAATAGTCACCGCGGAACATCAGCAGCAGGACCAGGCCGATGGCCGCCCATTTCATCCCGGTCCGCAGCAGGTCCGCGAACGTGCCGCCCGGCAGCCCCAGCACGTTGCCGAGGAACTCAACCTGCTGCCCCAGGAACCCCGACGGCGAATAGCCGGTGTACCCCGGCGTCGGATCCATGATCGCCCAAACCCAGCCCAGGCCAAGGTTGTACGGAATTCCGCTGAGCGCCAGCACACCAAAGCTGATTCCCGCCGTCGCGCCCCAAATCAGGAACTTGCGGGTCCACGATGCGGCAGGCCCGGCCCACATGACCCCGATGAACGGGAGCAGCAGGACGGTGATCGGCTTGATCCCGATGGACGCCGTGACCAGAAGTATGCCTGTGAGGTAATGCTTCGTCGCGGCGAAATAAACACCGGCGACGGCGAGGCCCACCATGAGTGCGTCGTTGTGGGCGCTGGCCACGAAGCTGATGAGGAACAGCGGGTTGGCCACGGCGATCCAGAGCGCGCGGGCGCCGTTGATGCCGTGCAGTTCGGCGAGTTTGGGCACGTAGATGATGCAAAGGACCACCCCGACGCCGGCCAGCAGCCGGAACAGAAACACGGAAATGTCAGGCTGGGCCCCGGTCAGGCCCACCACACCGCGGGCGAGCCACAGGAAGTAAGGCCCGTAAGGCGTCCTGTTCTCGGCCCAGGCGGGGTCTGCACCAAGGGAAAACCAGTTACTGAGGGTGGAGATGCCCACCTGGTAAGGGTTTTGGCCTTCCATGACCAGCCGGCCCTGGCCGGTGTAGGCGTAGACGTCGCGGGAGAAGATGGGGACGGCGATCAGAAGCGGGGCGGACCATGCGGAGATGGCGATCACCACCGACCGCAGGGAATGCTCGCCCCAGTCGCCCAGCCGCTGGCCGAGCCGCAGCCAGGAGCGCATCAGCAGCATGGCCCCCACCGTGAGGAGGACGGTGGACAGCGTGACGCCCCAGCCCTCGGTCCGAAGGGCGATGACCACGGGCTGGCGGATCATGGGTGAACCGTTGGCAATCCAGCCGGTGCCGATGGAACCCACGAACATCATCAGGGCACCGAGGAACCCCTGCCAGATGGCGATGTACGCCCGGCGCTTGGACGGCGGCGTGGCGGCGGGCGCGGCGGACTTCGGAAGCACCGTCCCGGCCGGGGTCTTTTTCGACGGGCCCGGGAAAGTCTCCGAAGTGCTGAGGTGCGAACCGCCTGCCGTCATGTCCTATGTGGTCCCCTACTTACGTTACGGCGCTGGCCGGACCAGCTATAGGCCGGTCTACAACCACGCCATTTTAGCAGTTGGGACGCGGCGTACCCCAGACTGGTAGGGGCGGACGCGCACCCTCCTATCGCGACGAAGCGGCGCGCGCCCCATCATTCCCCGAAGGCAGAAGCAGCCAAAGCGCGCTTCACCAGCACGATTGGACCCGCAATGGCTGTACGAAGCGTCCCGGACGCCAGGACCAGCACGCCCCAGCAGCTTCGGTCGGTCCGCGCCACATTACGTTCGCCGCGGCGGCTCAAGACCGAGGCACTCGCCGGACTGGTGGTGGCGCTGGCCCTGATTCCGGAGGCCATCGCGTTCTCCGTCATCGCGGGCGTGGACCCGCGGATCGGCCTGTTCGCGTCCTTCAC
Source organism: Pseudarthrobacter sp. TAF60_1 (assembly GCF_052113505.1). Classification (NCBI taxonomy): domain Bacteria; kingdom Bacillati; phylum Actinomycetota; class Actinomycetes; order Micrococcales; family Micrococcaceae; genus Pseudarthrobacter; species Pseudarthrobacter sp. TAF60_1. Next base: position 202,177 of record NZ_JBFRDI010000006.1, on the reverse strand, counting down.
GATGGCTGTCACCATCTCGTTTGTGGGCGGCCGGCCGGCCATGATCTCCGCTGCCACCGGCGCCGTTGCGCTGGTGATCGCACCGCTGATGCGCAGCTATGGGCTGGACCACCTCATTGCCGCCGTGATCCTCGCGGGCGTCTTCCAGATCCTGCTGGCGGTCCTGGGGGTAACCCGGCTGATGCGCTTCATCCCGCGTTCGGTGATGGTGGGTTTCGTGAACGCGCTGGCCCTCCTGGTGTTCATGGCCCAGCTCCCCGAGCTGATCGGCGTCCCGTGGATGGTGTATCCGCTCGTGGCGGTGGGCTTGGTCATTGTGGTGGGGCTGCCCAGAATCACGACGGCGGTGCCCTCGCCTTTGGTGGCCATCGTGGTGCTCACCCTGTTCGCCGTCCTCGCCGGCGTGGATGTTCCCACAGTCCATGACAAGGGCGAACTGCCGGAGAGCCTGCCGTCCCTGTTCATCCCCAACGTTCCCCTGACGTGGGAGACGTTCCAGGTGATTGCGCCGTTCTCGCTCTCGATGGCCCTGGTGGGGCTGCTGGAATCGCTGATGACCGCCAAGCTGGTGGACGACATCACGGACACTCGCTCCAACAAGACCCGCGAGTCCTGGGGCCAGGGCGTGGCGAACATCGTCACCGGCTTCTTCGGCGGCATGGGCGGCTGCGCGGTGATCGGCCAGACCATGATCAATGTCAAGGGCTCGGCCGCGCGAAGCCGGGTGTCCACGTTCCTCGCCGGCGTCTTCCTGCTGGTCCTCATGGTGACGCTCGGCGACGTTGTGGGCATGATCCCCATGGCCGCGCTGGTGGCCGTGATGATCTTCGTTTCTGCCATCACCTTCGACTGGCACTCCATCGCACCGCGGACCCTGCGCCGGATGCCCAAGTCGGAGACCGCCGTCATGGTGATCACCGTCGCGGTGGTTTCCGCGACGCACAACCTGGCCATCGGGGTCGGCGCCGGCGTCCTGGCCGCCATGGCCCTCTTCGCCCGGCGGGTGGCGCATTTCGCCACGGTGGAGCGGACCGTCGTCGAACTTAACGGCGAAAACGTGGCCACCTACACCGTGGACGGCGAGCTGTTCTTCGCCTCCTCGAACGACCTCTACACCCAGTTTGAGTACGCCCTGGACGCCGGACCGGACATCTCCCGGGTGATCGTGGACCTGCACGCCTCGCACCTCTGGGATGCGTCCACCATCGCGGTGCTGGACGCTGTCACGGAGAAGTACCGCCGGCATGGCCGCGATGTGGAGCTGATCGGCCTGAACGAGGCGAGCGTCCACATGCGCGAACGGCTGGCGGGGAAGCTGAACTGAACGGGCTCAGCACACCACCACCGAGGCTCAGGCACGCACCTGCAGGTAGTTTTCCACGAGGTAATCGGCGATTGCCATGCTGGACGTGGCCGCCGGCGAAGGCGCGTTGCGAAGCAGCGTCACCGGCCCCACCTGCTCCACCGCGAAGTCATCCAGCAGCGCACCGTCCCGGCCCCACGCCTGCGCGCGCACGCCGGAGGACGTTTTGGCCGTCAGGTCGGACATTTCCAGCTCGGGGATGAAGCGCCGGGCCTTGCGGAAGTAGATGGCCTTGACCAGCGAAGCGCTGATCTCGTCCACACCCATCCGCCAGTGCTTCTTCGCCAACGCGCCTGCACCGGGCCACCGCAATGATTCCCAGGTGTCCTTCGCCGAGACCGACAACCAGCCGTAGCCCTCGCGCGCCAGTGCGGGAACAGCGTTCGGCCCCACGTGGACGTCGTCGTAGACCCCGCGGGTGAAGTGCACCCCGAGGAAGGGGAAACGCGGGTCCGGGACAGGGTAGATCATCCCGTTCACCAGACTGTTCCGCTTCGGGTTCAACGACCAGTACTCGCCCCGGAAGGGCAGGATCTTCGGTGCCGGATCGGCGCCCAGCAGGCGCGCCACGACGTCGGACTGCAAACCGGCGCAGGCGATGAGCCGATCGAAAACGTGCTCGGACATGGCCGTCCGGACGCGCACTTTGCCGCCGTCCACCGCAATCCCCACTACCTCCTGCCCGAGCAGGATGGTGCCGCCCGCCGTCCGAACGTCCTGCGCCATCGCTTCGGTGATCGCCGCAAAATCGACGACGGCGGTGTGCGGCGAGTGGACCGCCGCTACGCCTGCCGCATGTGGTTCGATTTCCCGCAGCCGGGCGGCATTGTCGATGCGGTTGAGGTCCGGCACGCCGTTCGCCCTGGCGCGCTTCTCGATGTCAGCCAGCGCCGGCAGCTCGGAGTCATCCACGGCCACCACCAGTTTGCCCACTTCCCGGTAGGGCAGGTTCTTCTCCTGGCAATAATCCCTGAGTGCAGCACGTCCGGAAACGCACAGCCGGGCCTTCAGTGATCCCGCCGCGTAGTACAGGCCGGCGTGCACAACGCCCGAATTGTGGCCGGTCTGATGTGCGGCCAGCCGGTGCTCCTTCTCGAAGAGCGTTACCTCGCCCAGCCCGCGTTGCAGGAGGGACCGTGCCACGGCGATGCCCACAATGCCCCCACCGATGATTCCAATGCGTTCATCCACGTCAACGTGTCCTTATCCTCGCGGCCTGACCCGAGTATAGGAGCTTGGCCGGCTTAGCGGCGCCGGTCGCTGTGGACTGTACGGTTCCGGCCCAGGGACTTGGCCATATAGAGGGCTTCATCCGCTGCGGCGATGAGGTCTTCCACATCGGAGGTCCCGGCGTCGTACAGTGCAACGCCGTAGCTGACGGTGGGCATCTCAAGTCCGTCGGAGGTGGGGACCTGGGCGAGCCGGCGGCTGACTTCCTCCGCGATGTGCTCGGCGCGGACGGCTGACCCGCCCGGAATCAGGAGCACGAATTCTTCGCCGCCGTACCTGCCCACAAGGTCTGTGGACCGCACGGTGTCCTGGCACGCCCCGGCGAAAGCCTGCAGGGCGAGGTCGCCTGCAGCATGGCCGTGCGTGTCATTGACTTCCTTGAAGTGGTCCAGATCCGCGAGGATCAGGGCACCTGTCCCCTGCGTGACGGCGTGGTCCTTCAACAGCCCTGCCGCCCGATCGAGGAAGGCTTTGCGGTTGAGCAGCCCGGTGAGGTCATCGCGGGTTGCCACCATACGCAGGGCACGTGTCTGCTGTTCGGTGCTGAGCGAAGACATGCTGAACGACACCACAACCAACAGCACCATGGTCAGCATGGTGGTGATCGCGGACCCAAAGACCGATTCGAAGATTGATCCTCCCGGCCTATCGGTGAGAAACGCCACGAGACGCCCCGCATAGAAGACGGTAACCAACCCCACTGATGCTGTCATGGGGACGCGGACACGGGTGTAACCGGGCGACGTCGGCCGCATCTCCCTTGTGGCCAAGCCAAACATCAGCGCCATCGAAGCGAGGAATACGGAACCGCCTGCCCAGGTATTCGTGGCCGGGCTGTCAGCAACTGAGGCGGCCAGGGTCGCGGCGGGCGCGGCAGCCAGCACCCATGGCCGGGGAAACGCGCCCCGCAGTGAACAGGCACTGGTCCAGACGCTCACCGCGCCCGACACCAAGAGAACATTTCCCAGAGGATTCGCCCACTGTTGATGGGGCGTCCCATCGAGCAGGAATGCAAGGGCTCCACCAAGGAAAAAGGCCAAGGCCACGCACCACCAGCCGGAGTACGGTGCGCGGGTAGGGCGGTACGCGAAGAAGTAGAACAGCAACTCCAACATCACGGCCATCACGCCGAAGGCGATCCTGAGTGTTGTCGTATCAAGAACCATTTCCGAAGCTCCCCCAACGTCCGCTGTGATGCAACCCTCAGTATCGCACCGCCCTCGGACAATTCTGCCCGCCCAGACACCGGACGCCCGCCGGTGACGAGCACCACTGGAAACAGTATTTACAGAAATAGTTTTCGCAGATATAGTTGTATCTTGAAGCGTTGCGGAGGATCTTCCGCTCAGTGATCCATTAGAGGAGTAATTCATGACTAAGATCGCCATCGTCACCGGCAGCACCCGTCCCGGCCGCAACAACACCGGTGTGGCCGAGTGGGTTCTCGCGCAGGCCCAGCAGCGCACCGACGCTGAGTTCGAGCTTGTCGACATTGCCGACTACAACCTTCCCCTGCTGGATGAGGCCTACCCCGCCGCGTACCAGAACTACCAGAACGCCCACACCATCGCCTGGGCCGCCAAGATCGCCGAGTTCGACGGCTATGTCTTCGTCACCCCCGAGTACAACCACTCCGTGGCCCCGGCCCTGGCCAACGCCCTGTCCTACCTGAACGCCGAGTTCGCGAACAAGGCAGCCGGCATCGTCTCCTACGGCTCCGCCTTCGGCGTCCGCGCCGTTGAGCACCTGCGTGGCATCCTGTCCGAGCTGCAGGTTGCCCACGTCCAGAAGACCGGCATGTTCTCCCTCTTCACCGACTTCGAGAACTTCTCCGTCTTCAAGCCCACTGAGCTGCAGGCCGAGTCCCTCGCGCCGGTCCTGGACCAGCTCATCCCGTGGACCAAGGCCCTCGAAGCCGTCCGCGCCGAAGCATCTGTCAGCGCGTAACCCACGCACACCCGAGCGCCGGTGCTTCCGGCGGGCCAAGCGCCCGCCGAAAGCACCGGCTTTCGTTGTTAACGGGAGGCTCTACCGGCCGTCCTGACGTTAAAGACTTACGAGGAAGACATGTACGTGGAGCGTAGTATGGCCGTGGAAAGGGACTCCATGCCGGCCACCCAGAACCACACTCCCACCACCGGGGATCTTGATGTGATCTCGCAATGGGGGCTGGTCATCGAGGGCTTCCAAAACACCAACAAGAAGGTCCACGCGGAAGTCTCTTCTGCCTTCTCCCTGGAACCGGCAGAAGCTGATACACTCCTGCGGCTGGTGCGCACGCCCGGTGCGCGGATGCCGATGGCCAAGCTCGCCAGGGAAGTGGCGTTCAGCAACGGCGGGTTCACCAAGATCGCCGACAGGCTGGCAAAACGGTCCCTGGTCCAGCGGAGCCCCTGCGCCGAAGACCGCCGGGTGGTCTACCTCGAACTCAGCACCCAAGGTACGGAAACCGCCAACGCACTGGCCTGCTTCGTCGCGGGGCTGGTCCATGCCAACTTTGTCGAAGTCCTTGGCAAAGAACGGGCGCAGATCGTCGCCGAGGCCATGGCCGAACTGCGGGACGCCCACCCGGCACTTTGACGGGTGCCGCCGTCGTACTTGGATGCGGTACGCCAAACAACGCGGGGTCACTTAATGCCGTCCACAAGCCTGCGGAAGGGCAATACGTGACCCCGCGTTGCGGGTTTATGGAGATGGGCTGGCCTGGAGGCCGCTGACTACTGCGTCACCCGTTCTGCAGGAGTCTTCGCAGGCTCCTTTGCCGGGGTGGGGGCTTCCGCGGCCGGCGATTTGCCGGTTCCGAAGCTGAACCATTTAGCTTTGCCGCCGGAGCCTCCGCCGCGATTCTTGTTGAAGATGTCGAAGCCGACGGCGAGCAGGAGCACCAGGCCCTTGATGAGCTGCTGGTAGTCGGTGCCCAAGCCCAGGATGGACATGCCGTTGTTGAGGACACCCATGATGAGGCCGCCGATCATTGCGCCCGCCACGGTGCCGATGCCTCCGGTGACCGCGGCGCCCCCGATGAAGGCCGCGGCGATGGAGTCCAGCTCGAAGCCCGTGCCGCCTGCGGGCTGCGCCGAGTTCAGGCGCGCGGTGAAGACCAGGCCGGCGAGCGCCGCGAGGACACCCATGTTGACGAAGAGCCGGAAGGTCACGGCCTTGGTCTTGATGCCGGACAGTTCAGCTGCGTGCAGGTTGCCGCCGATGGCGTAGGTGTGCCGGCCGAAGATGCTGTTGTTCATCAGCGCCGAGTAGACGATCACCAGGACGGCGAGCACGATCAGGACAATAGGCGTTCCCCGGTAGCTGGCCAGCAGAAAAGTGATGATCAGCATCAGGACCGCGATGAAAGTTGTCTTGGTGGCAAACCAGGCCATGGGCTCGTTTTCGAGGTCAAACTTGCGCCGGATGCGGCGTTCCTTGAGGGCCTGGAAAAGGATGGCAGCGGTTCCGCCGACGCCGAGGATGACCGTCAGCCACTCCAGGGCAGAGGCGCCGCCGGAAATATCCGGGAGGAAACCGCCGCCGAGCGCGCGCAGCTCGTTGGGGAACGGGGTGATCTGCTGGTTCTTGAGGGTGATCAGGGTCAGGCCGCGGAAGATCAGCATGCCGGCCAGCGTCACGATGAACGCGGGGATGCCAATGTAGGCGATCCAGTACCCCTGCCACGCGCCAACCAGCGCACCGACAAGGAGGCAGGCCGGGATGGCGATCCACCAGGCCCAGCCCCAGTGCACGATCATCACGCCCGATACCGCGCCGATGAAACCGGCAACGGAACCGACCGAGAGGTCAATGTGGCCCGCGATAATCACCATGACCATGCCGATGGCCAGGATCAAGATGTAGCTGTTCTGGACCACCAGGTTGGTGACGTTCTGCGGCTCAAGAAGGATGCCGTCGGTCAGGACCTGGAAGAGTATGACGATCAGGATCAGGGCGACGAAGATGCCGACCTGGCGGAGTCGGCTTGCCAGGAAGCCGAGGGATTCTCGTAGGGCAGACATGGTTCGTTATTCCTTTTCTTGGGTCATGTAGTGCATCAGGGTTTCCTGCGAGGCCTCACTGATGGGAACCTCACCGGTCACGTGCCCTGCAGAGAGCGTGTAAATCCGGTCGCAGATACCCAGGAGTTCCGGCAATTCGGAGGAGATCACGATGACGGCTTTCCCCTCGGCTGCGAGCTGGGCGATGATCGTGTAGATCTCGAACTTGGCGCCGACGTCGATGCCCCGGGTTGGCTCGTCCAGGATCAGCACGTCGGGGTCCGAGAACATCCACTTGCTCAGGACCACTTTCTGCTGGTTGCCACCGGAGAGCTTCCCCGTGATGGCGGCGACAGAAGGCGCCTTGATGTTCATGCTCTTCCGGTAGCGGTTGGCCACCGTGGTTTCCTTGTTGCTGTCCACCCAGCCGCGTTTGGCGATCTTGCCCAGGGCGGCCATGGAGATGTTGCGCTGGATATCTTCGATCAGGTTCAAGCCGTAGTGCTTGCGGTCCTCCGTGGCGTAGGCAATGCCGTGGCGGATGGCGTCCGGAACCGTGGAAGTGTTGATCTCTTCCCCGTACTTGAATACCTTGCCCGAGATGGCGCGTCCGTAGGTCTGGCCGAACACGCTCATGGCGAGTTCGGTCCGGCCGGCCCCCATCAGCCCGGCCAGGCCCACCACTTCGCCCTTCCGGACGTTGAGGCTGGCGTTGTTGACCACCATGCGGGAGTGGTCCTGCGGGTGCTGGACGGTCCAGTCCTCGATGCGCAGGACTTCCTCGCCGATGGCGGGGGTGCGGACTGGGTACAGGCTTTCGAGGTCGCGGCCCACCATTCCGCGGATAATGCGCTCCTGGGTGATCTGGCCTTCGTCGAGGCGCAGGGTCTCGATGGATTTTCCATCCCGGATGATGGTGACGGCATCCGCCACCTTGCGGATTTCGTTGAGCTTGTGGCTAATGATGATGCTGGTGACGCCCTGGCCTTTCAAGTGCAGGATGAGGTCCAGCAGGTGGTCGGAGTCCTCATCGTTCAGGGCCGCCGTCGGCTCGTCCAGAATGAGGAGTTTCACCTGCTTCGACAACGCCTTGGCAATCTCCACGAGCTGCTGCTTGCCAACACTGATGTGCTGGATCGGGGTCACCGGGTTTTCGCTGAGCCCTACCCGGGCGAGCAGCTTTGCTGCCTCGAGGTTGGTCTTGCGCCAGTCCACCCAGCCGCGGGAGGCAAGCTCGTTGCCGAGGAAGATGTTCTCGGCAATCGACAGGTAAGGGCTCAGCGCCAGTTCCTGGTGGATGATGACGATCCCGCGCTTTTCGCTGTCGCTGATGGTGGAGAACTCACAGGGTTCGTTCTCGAACAGAATGTCCCCGTCGAAGGTGTTATGCGCATAGACACCGGACAGCACTTTCATCAGGGTGGACTTGCCGGCCCCGTTTTCGCCGCAGATGGCGTGGACTTCGCCCCGGTTGACGTCCAAAGTTACATCTTGGAGGGCTTTGACGCCGGGGAAGGTCTTGGTGATTCCCCGCATTTGGAGGATGGGTACGTTCATTGGTCATTCCCGCTGACTGGTTGGAGCTGGGCACCTGCGGATGCAGGGCCCCGGGAAGGGTGCGGACAAACCAACGGCGTGCCCGCACCCTTCGCGGTTGCCTACTTGACGTCGGCTTCGGTGTAGTAGCCCGAGTCGATGAGCTCCTTCTTGTAGTTGTCCTTGGTGATGATGACGGACTGCAGCAGGAAGGCCGGAACAACTTTCACCTTGTTGTTGTACGTTTTGGTGTCGTTCGTTTCAGGCTCCTGGCCCTTGAGGACGGCATCGACCATTTTGACGGCCTGCTCGCCGAGCTTGCGGGTGTCCTTGAAGATGGTGGAGTACTGCTCGCCGGCGATGATGGATTTCACGGAGCCCTTCTCGGCATCCTGCCCGGTGACAACCGGCAGGGTGCCCTTGGAGTAACCGCCGGTGCTGGTCAGCGCCGAGATGATGCCGATGGAAAGGCCGTCATACGGCGACAGGACGCCGTTGAGCTTGGTGCCGGAGCTGTACGCGGCGGTGAGGATGTCCTCCATCCGCTTCTGGGCCACGGGGGCCTGCCAGCGCAGGATTGCTGCCTGTTCGAACTTGGTCTGGCCGCTGGGGACCTTGAGGGTGCCGGCATCCATGAACGGCTTGAGGGTGTCCATCGCTCCGGTCCAGAAGAAGTTGGCGTTGTTGTCGTCCGGACTGCCGGCGAACAGCTCAACGTTGAACGGACCCTTGCCGGTGACGGCCTTGCCGCTGCCGTCCACGAGGCCGAGGCCGGTCAGCAGCGATGTCGCCTGCTGGACGCCCACGGTGTAGTTGTCGAAGGTGGTGTAGTAGTCCACGTTGGGTGTGCCGTTGATGAGGCGGTCGTAGGCGATGACCTTAACGTTCTGCTCCTTGGCCTTGGCCAGGACGTCGGTCAGCGTGGTGCCGTCAATGGCGGCGATGATCAGGGCCTTGGCGCCCTTGGTCAGCATGTTTTCAATCTGGGAGACCTGCGTGGGAATGTCATCATTAGCGAACTGCAGGTCAGTCTTGTAGCCGAGGCCCTTCAGGGACTTCTCAACATTGCCGCCATCGGCAATCCACCGTTCTGATGTCTGGGTGGGCATGGAGATTCCCACCAGGGAATCACTGGGGTTGGCGGTGGTGCCTGCGCCGCCGCCGCTTGCGCCTCCCCGGGCACCGCAGCCCGTGGCGCCCACAATAAGCGCCAGGGCGAGGGCCAAAACGGCCCAGAGTTTCTTGATCTTCACAGCTGTCCTCTCGTTGGGCAGAACCTTTTTCTGCCAGCGATGCTCGTCGGCCATCCCAGGGACAGGCCGCTTGGTTCTAGTCGAGGCGGGGTCTTCAGCGAGCCCGCCCACTTCGTTGTCCTAGCTCCCGAAACTCCGTTATCATTGGAATGAGAACGCTAACAACAGGACCAGCGTAGGGTCTGCGGGATGAGTCGTCAAGAGAAATTGGCAAGATCCGGCAACGCTGTCGAAACAGAGCAAGCAGTATTCTTGGGAAAACAAATGTTGTAAATTCAAGCGTCGTTGTCTGGCCATAAGCGACGGTTGTTGCCCTGCCCCTGCAACCCCGGAAAAGTAGGCAGCACATGTCAGGTCAGTCGCACACGAGGGCACCCGTCATGAAGGACGTGGCGAAGCTCGCCGGCGTCTCCCACCAGACCGTGTCGCGGGTCCTCAACGGTCATCCCAATGTGAGCGCGAAAGCCCGCGAGCGCGTCGAGGCAGCGATTTCGGAGCTCGGCTACCGCCGTAATTCCATCGCGCGGACGCTTGTCACCAGACGTTCGCAGACCATCGGCGTGCTGGCCTCTGACCTCTCCCAGTACGGCCCTGCCCGCACCCTCCTGGGGCTGGAGCAGGCGGCCCGCGCCGCCGGCTATTTTGTCAGCATCGCCACGCTGCGGGAGATCACCGTCGACTCCGTCTCGGATGCTCTGGAGCACTTCCGTGACCAGGGTGTGGACGGCATCATCGTCATCGTGCCGCATCCCGGCATCCTCGAGGCGCTGGATGCCCTCCAGCCCGGCGTCCCGGTGGTGGCGGCCACGTCGGACTCCCGGCGGCACAGCCCGGGTGCCGCGGTCAACCAGCGCATGGGTGCGCGGATGGCAGTGCAGCACCTGATTGACCTGGGGCACACCAGGATCGGCCATGTTTCGGGTCCGATGGAGTGGTTCGACGCGGCCGAGCGCGTGGAGGGCTGGCGCGAGGCACTGGCCGACGCCGGCTTGGCCCCCGGTCTGCTCCTGCATGGTGACTGGAGCGCGGACAGCGGGTATCTGGCCGGCAGCTCGCTGGGGCCCACGCCCGAGGTCACAGCCATGTTTGTGGCCAATGACCAGATGGCCCTCGGGCTGCTGCGGGCGCTCCACGAGCAGCAACTGGTCATCCCCCGGGACGTCAGCGTGGTGGGCTATGACGACCAGCCCGAAGCCGGCCACTTTTACCCGCCGCTGACTACCGTCAGGCAGGACTTTGAGGAACTGGGCCGCCAGTGCATCAGCGCCCTGCTGACCTCCCTGGAGGAGGGCGTGGAGGGCGGCAAGCGCCTCGTCGAGCCGCAGCTGGTGCTGCGCGCGACGACGGCGCCGCCGGCTTCCGCTGCAGGATAAGCCTCAGAGGGCGAAGATAGTCCAGGCGGCCAGGTGTGAGCCGCCCGGCTCCAGGCTGACAAGGCTTTGCCCGCTGTTGAAAGCGTCCGGCGGGCAGGTCATGGGTTCCACAGCCAGGCCCAGCCGGCTGGGTGCCGGAGGCTGTTTGTCAGCGGTGTGGATCTGCAGCCATTCGCACGCCGTGTCCCATTCCATGCCGACGCCGGTTCCGCCCGGGTCGCGGACCAGGAGCCGAGCCCGGCCGCTATCACCGAAGTTGAGCCCGGTGAAGGCGTGGTCGATCTCCGTGGCGCCGATGACCTTTGCCGTCCGGAAATCGAAGGCGTGCCCGGTCACCGTCCGCACGGACACAGGCAACAGCCGGTCCGGTGTCACCTCCAGGAACTCATCCGCCGGCACTTCCAGGGTCCACTCGTTCAACGGAGCCGGCCCGGCGACCAGGTAGGGGTGCGGGCAGACGCCGTATGGGGCCGTGCTGCCGCCGATGTTGGTGGCGGTGACGGCTGACTGCAGGCCGTCCCCGTCCACGCGGTAGCTGGCGACGAGGCGTAGGACAAACGGATAGCCGGGCGCCGGACCCACGGTGCACGCCATGGTTACGGAGGCGGGCGTGCTCTCTTCGAGGGACCAGTCCAGCGGGAACGCCAATCCGTGCAGCGCACAGTCCCGTTCGACTTCATTGATGGACAGCACATGGTCTATGCCCTCAAAGGCATACTTTCCATCGGCGATGCGGTTAGGCCAGGGCGCTGCAATGATGCCCCGATAATCGGGGATCGGCCCGCCCTCCGGGAACGGGACCACGAGGTCCCGTCCCCCGAACTGCAGCATTCGGAGAGCCGCGGCCCGTGCCGTGATGACGGCTGTGTACTCCCCCCACCGGATGCGGTATTCGGTCACAACCCGCCGGCCAGCTTGTAGTACGCCGCGTTCCAGTTCAGTTCCTTTTTGAACTGCCTGATGGTGGTGCCGTCGTCGATGGCCAGGAGTTCGGTCTGGGCAATCTCGGCGAAGTCCTCGAAGACGTCCATTCCCACCTGGGTGGAGAGGACCGTGTGGTGTGCGGCTCCAGCTGTCAGCCAGGCCGCGGCGGACGTGGCGAAGTCGGGCTTGGGCTGCCACAGGGCGCGCGCGACGGGCAGGTTGGGCAGGGGTTCGTCGAGGTCCACGACGTCCACGGCGTTGGCCACGAGCCGGAAGCGGTCGCGCATGTCGGAGAGTGCGACGACGACTCCCGGGCCGGCGTCGGTATCGAACACCATGCGCACGGGGTCTTCTTTGCCGCCGATTCCCAACGGGTGGATCTCCACGCGCGGTTTCTTTGCGGTCAGGGACGGGCAGACTTCCAGCATGTGTGCGCCGAGGATCTTCTCGGCGCCGGGGGCGAGGTGGTAGGTGTAGTCCTCCATGAGCGAGGCGCCGCCGGGCAGCCCTGCGCCCATCACCTTGGCGGCGCGGACCAGGATGGCGGTTTTCCAGTCGCCTTCGGCGCCGAAGCCGTAGCCGTCGGCCATCAGCCGCTGCACCGCCATACCGGGGAGCTGGCGCAGGGCGCCAAGGTCCTCGAAGGAGGTGGTGAACGCGGCTGAGCCGTTGGCCTCAAGGAAGCTGCGCAAACCCAGTTCGATCCGGGCGCTGTAGCGCAGGGAGTCGTGCCGGGCGCCGCCGGCGCGGAGCTCCGGAACCACCTCGTAAAGCCGCTCGTACTCGGCCACGAGGGTGTCGACGTCGGACTCTGCGGCGCCGTGCACGGCGTCGGCGAGCTCGTTCACGGACCAGGTGTTAACCGAGACGCCGAAGCGGAGCTCGGCTTCGGTCTTGTCGCCTTCGGTGACGGCTACGTTGCGCATGTTGTCCCCGAAACGGGTCAGCTTCAGGGTCCGCACGGCAGCCCAGCCGGCCGAGGCGCGCTGCCACACGCCCACCTGGCGGGCCACATCGGGGTTGGAGACGTGCCCCACCACGGTCTTGCGCGGAATGCCGAGGCGGGACTGGATGTACCCGAATTCGCGGTCGCCGTGGGCGGCCTGGTTCAGGTTCATGAAGTCGAAGTCGATGTCCGCCCAAGGCAGGTCCACGTTCGCCTGCGTGTGCAGGTGCAGGAGGGGCTTGCGGAGCAGGTCCAGGCCCTGGATCCACATCTTGGCGGGCGAGAACGTGTGCATCCACGCGGTGACACCGATGACGGAATCATCCGAGTTGGCTTCGAGGGCGGTGCGGCGGATGGCGTCCGAATCGGTCAGGACCGGCTTCCAGACCACCTTCACCGGCACGTCCGAAGACTCGTTGAGCGCGGCGGCGATCTCCTGCGACTGCGCAGCGACCTGCTTCAGGACGTCCTCACCGTAGAGGTGCTGGCTGCCGGTGAGGAACCAGACCGTGTACTGCTCAAGCGACGTAATGTTGGCGGAGGTGTTGGTGGCATTGCTCATAGGGTTCTCCTGAGAAAAGGGGTGGGCTGCGGCGTCACTGGCCGTAGACGTTCTGGTAGCGGGCGTAGAGGGATTCGATGCTGGCCTGGTCGATGGGCAGGGGTTCGCCCAGCTGGCGGGAGATATGCACGGTGCGGGCCACTTCCTCGCACATCACGGCAGCCTTCACGGCGGCCCGGGCGTCCTTGCCGATGGTGAAGGGGCCATGGTTCTGCATCAGCACTGCGGGCGAGTGGGAGTTCTTCAGGGTTTCCACGATGCCCTGGCCGATGGAGTCGTCACCGATCAGCGCGAACGGTCCCACCGGGATGGGCCCGCCGAACTCGTCGCTCATCATGGTCAGCACGCACGGGATGTCCTCGCCGCGCGCCGCCCACGCAGTGGCGTAGGTGGAATGGGTATGCACCACACCGCCCACCTCCGGGATATGCCGGTAGACGTATGCATGCGCTGCGGTGTCGGACGACGGCGACAGGTCCGGGTTGCCCCAGTCCAGCGTGCCGCCGCTGCCGATGTTCATGCCCCTCACCGGGATTCCGTATAGGTCCGTGACCACCATCTGGTCTGGTGTCAGGTCCTCATAGGCAACGCCCGATGGTTTGATGACCATCAGCTCGTGGCCCGGCACCCGGGCGGAGACGTTGCCGGCGGTCCACACCACCAGTTCGTACCGCGTGAGTTCGGCATGCAGGCCACAGACCTCGCGGCGGAGGGCGGCGATGGTTTCCAGCAGCCCGCTCATGCCCGTTCCCCCGCCAGGACAGCCGACCCGCCGGGACGGATTCCGGCGCCGGCACTGTTGCCGGCATGGCGTTCCGCCTGGACGCGGCGTTGGATGGCTTTGAGCCGGTGCATCACGCTGTTGGTGCCGCGGCCGAAGTAGTCGTGCAGGGTGCGGTATTCCTGGAAGAGTTCCTCATAGGCGGCAACATTTTCCGGGATCGGCGTGTAGACGGCGCCGGGTTCCGAGCCCATGGCGGCGGCAGCGGCGCGGATGTCCGGGTATGTGCCGGCAGCCACCGCGGCATGGATGGCCGAACCGAGCGCCGGCCCCTGGGTGGAGCCGATGGTGGACAGCGGCAACCCTGTGATGTCCGCATAGATCTGCATCAGCAGTTTGTTTTTCAGCAGGCCGCCGGCCACGATGAACTCCTTCACCGGCACCCCGGAATCTCTGAAGGCGTCCACGATGGTGCGGGTGCCAAAGGCCGTGGCCTCGAGCAATGCCCGGTACGTATCCTCGGGCTTGGTGGCGAGGGTCTGGCCCACCACCACACCGGACAGTTCGTGGTCCACCAACACGGAGCGGTTGCCGGAGTGCCAGTCAAGGGCGATCAGTCCATGCTCCCCGATGCCCTGCCGGGAGGCGAGTTCGGTGAGGTACTCGTGGATGCCCAGCCCGGCCGCGGCGGCGGCCTGGTGGTACTCGGGCGGGACGCCGTTGTTGGTGAACCAGCCGAAAATGTCCCCCACCCCGGACTGGCCTGCCTCGTAACCCCACAGTCCTTCCACGATGCCGCCGTCCACCACTCCGCACATCCCGGGCACTTCATGCAGGGCGTCGCCGTTCATGACGTGGCAGGTGGACGTTCCCATGATGGCCACCAGCTGGCCCGGTTCCACGGCCCGCGCCGCGGGTGCGGACACGTGCGCGTCCACGTTGCCCACCGCCACGGCGATCCCCTCCGGCAGCCCGGTCCACGCGGCGGCTTCGGCAGTGAGGTAGCCTGCCGCGTCACCCAGCCGGCCGATGGCGTGCTCAAGCTTGGAACTGACGAAATCAGCAAAGGCCGGGTTCAGGGCGGCCAGGAAGTCCTCGGACGGGTAGCGGCCGTCCTGGTAAATGCCCTTGTAGCCGGCGGTGCAGGCGTTGCGGACATAGTTACCGCAGAGCTGCCAAACGATCCAATCGGCCGCCTCCACCCAGTGGTCCATTTCCGCGTAGGCTTCCGGGTCCTCCTCCAGAAGCTGCAGGCCCTTGGCGAACTCCCACTCGGAGGAGATGAGGCCGCCATAACGCGGCAGCCAGGCTTCCCCACGCTCCTCGGCGAGCTGATTTATCCGGTCAGCCTGCGGCTGCGCGGCATGGTGGCGCCACAACTTCACATAGGCGTGCGGCCGGTTCGCGAACCCCGCCACCTCGTTCAGCGGGGTGCCGTCAGCCTTCACGGGCACCATGGTGCACGCCGTAAAGTCAGTAGCAATCCCGACGACGGCGGCCGGGTCTATCCCCGCGTCCGCGATCGCGGCCGGCACAGCGTGCCGCAGGACATCGCGGTAATCGTTGGGCACCTGAAGCGCCCACTCCCCGGGAAGCCGGGCCGGGTTCCCGGAAACGCCCGCCGCATCCGCCGGAAGGGCGCCGGTCACAACGGCATGCGGATAGTCGAAAACCCCGCTGCCCACTTCCTTGCCGTCCCTGACCCGGACCACCACGGCCCGCCCCGAAAGGGTGCCGTAATCAACGCCAATGACAAACTGATCGCTCCGCGACGAGTGGTCTAACATGCCTGTCTCCTCATTGGGCCAAGCGCCCTTAGAATCTTTCCCCCTCAAAGTGTGAACGCTAACAGTTCTGCCGTCAACCTCTATTTTGAGGGTTGGCGACTATGTTTCGGTCCCTGGGCGGGACTACTGGCCGGGCGTGCGGATGATCCGGCGCTGCGCTGCCAGGGCGATGGCGGACGTGCGATTGTCCACGCCGAGCTTGCCGTAGATGTGCACCAGGTGGGTCTTGACGGTGGCCTCGGAAATGAAGAGCTGCCGGGCGATGGCGCGATTGGTCAGGCCGGTGGCCAGCAGTTCCAGCAACTGCACCTCGCGCGGCGTCAGGGCGGTTTCCGGACTGCTGATCCGCGCCATCAGCAACGCCGCAACCTTCGGCGCCAACGCCGTTTCCCCGGCCGCCGCGGACAGGACCGCCTGGCGGATCTGCTCCGGCGGCGCGTCCTTGAGCATGTAGCCGCTGGCGCCTGCCTCCACCGCGGCCAGGATGTCAGCCTCGGTGTCGTAGGTGGTGAGGATCAGGACCGGCGGCGGGGAATCCAGTTTCCGGATCGCAGCCGTGGCAGTGACGCCGTCCATTCCGGCGCCCATCTGCAGGTCCATCAGCACCACATCCACGCGTTCCCCCAGCGTTCGGAGCCGGGCGAGTTCCCGCAGCGCGGCGTCCCCGTCGGCAGCCTCGGCAGCCACAGTGAAGTCCTTAAATTCGGTGAGCATGGCTCGCAGACCGGCACGGACCACGGGGTGGTCGTCCACCAACAGAATGTGTAAGGTTCCCATCAGCGCGGCTCCCCCGCCGGGCCGGGAACCCCGGTGAGCGGCAGCCGGACTGCGACGACGGTCCCCTCCCCCGGTGCCGATTCAACCTCCAGCGAACCGTCCAGTTCCGCCACCCGGCCCGCCAGCGAGCGCAGCCCGAAACCGCTCCCGTCCGCGCGGCCAGCCACGCCGGGACCCGACACTTCGGGCGTAAAGCCCGTGCCGTCGTCGTACACGTCCAGAGTGACCTCGTCCCCGAGGAATGCCAGGGTCACGACGGCGGTACGCGCCTTCGCATGCTGCCGGACGTTCGCGAGGCTTGCCTGAGCGGCGCGGAGCAGTGTGACGCTGCAGTGCGCCGGCAGTTCGGCGGCGTCCCCCACCAGCTCGAACCGGCAGCGGAGCGTCTCGCCGCGGGCGGCGGCCAGCGCTTCGGTTTCGCCGCAGAGCCTTTTGAGGGTTTCGGGCAGCGACGACTCTTGGAGCCGGGGCGCCGTGAGGCCCCGGACAAAACTGCGGGCCTCGGACAGGTTTTCCGACGCCGTCTGCTGGACCAGCGCGAACCGTTCAGCGGCGGTGGCAAGATCGCCGCCGGCCAGCGACTTCTCCGCAGCACGGGCCACCAGGACAATGCTGGACAGGCCCTGGGCCAGGGTGTCGTGGATTTCGCGGGCCAGGCGTTCGCGCTCGGCGGCGACTCCGGCCTCGCGCTGGGTCCTCGCCAGCTCGGCCCGGGTGCGCCTTAACTCATCGGCGGCCAGCCGCTGCGCCTGCCCTTCGAGGTAAAGCGCACGATAGGCGAGCCCGGTGACAACGGCGAACCCCGCACCCAGGACCGGTCCCAGCACCATCGGCAAGCTGGGCGACGGCAGTCCGCTGGCCGCCCACTGTGAAGCCACCACGGCCGCCGTCATGACGGCAATCGTGACGAGCGCGATGCGGCGGGGCAGCACGTGCAGGTGCAAGAAGAACAGCGGAAAGGCGACCCAGGAGAACTCGGCACTCCCGGCGAGGAGGACGCCCCACAGCCCCGTGACCAGGCCCAGCCACAGGAGGGCGAAGGGGTGCGGATTGAACTCGGATTTGCCGGCGTCGTAGCGCTTCTCCAGCAGGGTGCCGGCCAGGTAGGTCCCGGCCAGGGCGACGGCGAGCGCGGACCAAACGTAGCGCCGCGCACCTGCGGGAGTTCCGACGTCGGCCGGTCCATCCGCGAGATGCAGCCGCAGGATGGCGACGAGCAGCAGCACGGCAAACCCGACATGCAGCGTCACCCGCAGGAACCGCAGGACGGCGGCCCCGGACGGGGTGGGCTGTGGGTCCGCGGCAGGCATTCCCTCAGCTTAGGCGCCCTAGTCCGCTGGCGGATCAATCAAAAGGTTGACCGGCGGCTCAACCCTTTGTCCCCTCGGGATCAACCACGTGCCCGATGTGGGCTGCGGCGGTGCGCGGGAAAGTGGATTGAGAAGGAAATCCACCCCCACCGAAGGAAGTACAACGTGTTTCTCGCAATTCGTGACATCCGCTTCGCCAAAGGCCGGTTCGCCCTGATGGGCGGCGTGGTGGCCCTGGTGACACTGCTGCTGGTGCTGCTCTCCGGGCTCACCGCAGGCCTGGGCGATCAGTCCACCTCCGCGATCGGGAAGCTGGGGTCCGGGGCGGCCGGCGGCGGGTCCCGGCCGGTGGACAGCATCGTGTTCGGCGCCCCGGGGAGCAATGAGCCGACGGCGTCCTTCACCGAGAGCGAGGTGACCGCCGCGCAGGTGGACAGCTGGCAGCACGCCCCCGGCGTGGCCCGGGCCGAGGCCCTGGGCATCAGCCAGTCCCGGCTCCAGGCCGGCGACGGCGGCACCACCAATGTGGCGGTGTTCGGCGTGGCGGTGGACGGTCAGTTGGCGCCCTCCCCGGTCCGGCCGGGGACGCTGGTGATCGGCTCCACCGTTGCGGCGGACCTGTCCCTCGACGTCGGCGATACCGCCACGGTGGGCGGCACCGGCCTGACTGTCACCGCCGTGGTGGATGACCAGTGGTATTCGCACACCGGAGTGGTGTGGACGGCGCTGCCAAGCTGGGCTGAGGTGGCGCATCTTTCACCGGGCACCGGCGCTGGCGGCTCTGCGGTCGGCGCCGCGGCGAATCCGCCGGTTGCAACCGTCGTTGCGGTCACCTATCAGGACGGAACTGCGGTGGACGAGTCGGCTGCCAACGCGCTGGCGGGGACGGTGAGCGCCAACCGGACGGGTTCGTTCCAGGCGCTCGGTTCGTTCAAGAGCGAGAACGGCTCGCTGATGCTGATGCAGGCCTTCCTGTACGGAATCTCGGCGCTGGTGATTGTGGCGTTCCTGACTGTGTGGACCGTCCAGCGTACCCGGGACATCGCGGTCCTTAAGGCGATGGGCGCATCCGGCGGTTACGTTCTCCGCGACGCCATCACCCAGGCCGCAATTGTGCTCCTGGCCGGAGCAGGCTTGGGCGGGTCGGTCGGTGTCCTGGGTGGGTTCGCGGCAGCGCAGGCCGCACCGTTCCTCGTCACTCCTGCCACCACGCTGCTGCCCGTGCTGGGCATCATTGCCCTCGGCCTCGCCGGCGCCGCGCTGGCGGTCCGACGGGTCACCACGGTGGACCCGCTGATCGCCCTAGGCGGCAACTGAAACCCCTCTCCTCCCGAAAGGTTCTTCGTTATGTCTGTTTCGTCTTTGTCTGTTACATCTGTCTCCGGTTCGGCTGGGGGCGCCGCGCTCCCCCTAACCCTGGACAACGTCACGCTCGAGTACCCGGACGGGGGTGGAACCATCAAGGCCCTCGACGGCGTCAGCCTGGGTGTGGCGGCCGGGCAGATGGTCTCGCTGGTGGGGCCGTCCGGCTCGGGCAAGTCCAGCCTCCTGGCGGTGGCCGCCACCCTGGTCCGCCCCACCAGCGGGCAGGTGGTGATCGACGGGATCACCACCGCGGGCCTGAAGGATACAGAGCTGACCGCGCTGCGCCGGGAGAAGGTGGGGATCATCTTCCAGCAGCCCAACCTCCTGGCCTCACTCACCGCCGTCGAGCAGTTGATGATCGGCCACCATTTGCGCGGCAAGCCGCTGAAGGCTGCGCGGTCCCGCGCGCTCGAACTGCTTGGTCTCGTGGGGCTGGGACCGTCAGCGGACAAGCGGCCGCACCAGCTTTCGGGCGGCCAGCGGCAGCGGGTAAACATCGCGCGGGCCTTGATGGGCGACCCGAAGGTGCTGCTGGTGGATGAGCCGACGGCGGCGCTGGACCATGAGCGCAGCGCGTCGATCATCGGGCTGCTGCGGCGGGTCACGGATGAGTTCAGGGTGGCAACCGTGATGGTCACGCACGACACCGAGTTCGTTCCGCTGACGGACGCGGTGGCGGTAATGCGCGACGGCGGTTTGTCCGCCCCGGTGTTGCCCGGCGCCTTACTTAGCACCGTGGTCGCGGAGTAGGGTGCCGACATGGACATCATCCTGGTACCCGGTTTCTGGTTGGACGCGTCATCGTGGGAGGAGGTGACGCCGGCACTGGAGGCGGCGGGGCACACGACCCATCCCCTGACGCTGCCCGGCCTTGAATCCGTCGATGCACGGCGGGGCGGCATCACCCTGAAGGACCACATCGCCGCCGTCGTGAACGTTGTGGACGGCCTCGACGGCAAGGTGGTCCTGGTGGGGCATTCCGGAGGCGGCGCGGTCATCCACGGCGTGGCGGACGCGAGGCCTGACCGCGTGGCCCGGAACATCTACGTGGACAGCGGACCGCTCGGTGAGGGCGGCGTCATCAACAATGAATTGCCGGCCGAAGGAGACGATGTGCCGCTGCCGCCGTGGGACGGCTTCGAGGAGGCTGACCTGGTGGACCTCACGGACGAACTGCGACGGAAATTCCGGGCGCGGGCTATCCCCGAACCCAAGGGCGTGGCCTACGGCAAGCAGCGCCTGCACGACGTCCGCCGCTACGGCGTCCCGGCTACGGTGATCACATGCCAGTTCCCGTCGTCGCTCCTCACCGAATGGATCGACGCCGGCCACCCCTTCACCGCCGAACTGGCCCGGATCAGCGACGTCGACTACGTGGACCTGCCCACCGGCCACTGGCCCCAGTTCACCAAACCCGCCGAGCTGGGCCAGGCGATCCTGAAGGCGGCGGAACGGACGGCGTGAGGTCAGGGCTCCGGCACGGCTGGCCTACCGAAACTCCGCCGCCGTCGCGCCCCAGACAGGGCCGCCTGAAAATCTCTTAGTGGATGAGGGGCACAGCGAGCCCCGCGAGCAGGATGCTGATGCCCTGATCCAGTTCGGCCGCGCCGTCGTAGTCCGCGAGCACCGGGCCCAGGGCGCGGAGGCGGGGAAAATCCTTCGCCGGCAGACGGTGCAGGCCAAGACGGAGGAGCGCTTCGTTTTCGTCGGGATCCACAATGTATTCCTGCAGTTCATTGAGGATGTGGCCGTACAGGAAGCCGTAGTAGGCCCGGTAGACGTGCAGCGCGTCGGCCGGCGCAAACCCGGCGTCAATCAGCAACGACAGAATCTGTTCGAGCGGGCGCAGCGTCCCCAGCGGGCGCAGCCCCAGCGGTGTCGAGAGCGGGCGCGTCACGAGCAAGGGCACAACGTTCGGATGCCGCAGCGCCAGGAGGCGAAGGTCGTGGGCGATCTGCCGGAGTTGCGCCTGCCAATCAGGGCGGTCCGGGAAAATGGACAGCTCCTGGAGGACCAGTTCCGTCACTCCGTCCAGCAGGGCCGCGCGGTTCGAGGCGTAGCGGTAGAGGCTCATCGGGTCACGGCCAAGTTCCTGACCCAGCCGGCGCATGGTGAGCGCGTCGAGGCCCTCTGCGTCCACCAGCTCGAGTGCAGTGGACAGCACCAGCTCGCGGCTCAGTTTCGGCTTCTCTCCACCGGCTTTATCTCCGCCACTTGAGGGGCGGGTCGGGGTCTTTGGGGACGGCACGGGTTCCATTCTGATCCGATCACAAGGTGGCTGGTTCCCAGCTTGAGAAGAAGCTTGCTCTCCTCGTAGTC
Organism: Pseudarthrobacter sp. TAF60_1; assembly: GCF_052113505.1. Lineage (NCBI taxonomy): Bacteria > Bacillati > Actinomycetota > Actinomycetes > Micrococcales > Micrococcaceae > Pseudarthrobacter > Pseudarthrobacter sp. TAF60_1. Next base: position 180,725 of record NZ_JBFRDI010000006.1, on the reverse strand, counting down.
TACGCGTAAAGTCTACGTCGTAGACATGTTCCTGAACTGTCTTTAGATTGACTTCGGTGCCGGCAACCGGCTGCGCACTGCACTTCGGAAGACCGTGACTGCGCACAATGCACAGACCGCCCGTACCGCAGGGTTCCATAGAACCGGGTGATGACCTCTTCAATGCCCTGTGCACGTATTGAGGATCCGCTGCTGTAGCCACATGGCGGCGCACAACGCACCGCGCCGAAAAGGGCCACCCCATGGCAAATACGCAGTTCGACCAGTTCCTTGAAGAAGCCACCATCGCCGCTGACGACCAGTCCGACACGACACTCGGCCGGGACGGCCTTTACGGCCTGTACACGAGCTGGTGCTTTCTGCATCAGTCAGTGCCGCAGCCCGAAGACGCTTTTTGGGCCGCGATGAGGAAGAAGCACATCAAACCCGAGCGCAAGGGGCTCCGCATGAAGGGCCCGGCTGCGGCCGACTACATCCTTGCCAGCTACCCGGGCCTGGTCTGATCCGTTGACCACTATCTCGAGCACCTACGTCCCGCGGGACGCGCACCAGCCACGGGGAAAGCAGCCTTGGTGCGCGGTCTGCGACACGGACCTTCACCTGGTTGTCGACTCCATCGCGGTCATGGACCGCCGGCGCGAAACCCTCGCCGTTGCTTTTAACTGCTCCAATTGCGGCGACTCCCGGGTTCTGTCCACCACCGCAGGATTTGTCGCGGCCGTGCTGGCCCGGTCGAGCCCGAACGATGACGTAGTGCTTGTGGGCGCCAAGTACGTCCACTGCGGGGAACCCATGTCCCCCACGGATCCGGACCAAAGAAATTCCCGCACGCCGGTCTCAACACAACCTCGGGCCGAGGACTTCCTGGGGGCCTATCTTCGAACCCGGGTACTGCGGTGCCGCTGCGGCTTCCAAATGGAACTGCCGCACTAGCTCGGCGGTGTGCTCCCCCACGGATACGCGTCCCCTAATACAGCAAAAGGGCGTGGCCGGTGTCATCCGCCGGCCACGCCCTTTTAGCTACGTTGCGTCAGTTGGCTGCCGCGCCTGCGCCAACCTTGGCGTCGGCTGCGCCGCCGGCGAGCCGGAGCCAGGTGTCCACCACGGTGTCGGGGTTCAGGGAGACGGAGTCGATGCCTTCCCCTACCAGCCACTCGGCGAAGTCGGCGTGGTCGCTGGGGCCCTGGCCGCAGATGCCCACGTACTTGCCGCGCTCCTTGCACGCCTTGATGGCCATGCTCAGGAGCTTCTTGACGGCAGGATCGCGTTCGTCGAATCCGGCCGCAACAGTGGCCGAGTCTCGGTCCAGGCCCAAGGACAGCTGGGTCATGTCGTTGGAGCCAATCGAGAATCCGTCGAAGTACTCCAGGAAGTCGTCGGCGAGCAGTGCGTTGGACGGGATCTCGCACATCATGATCACTTCGAGGCCGTTTTCGCCGCGCTTGAGGCCGTTCTCGGCCAGCAGGTCGATGACGCCGCGGGCCTCGTCCAGGGTCCGCACGAACGGGATCATCAGCTTGACGTTGGTCAGGCCCATCTCGTTGCGGACGAAGGACAGGGCCTCGCACTCGAGGTCGAAGCAGTCCCGGAAGGACGGGTCCAGGTACCGTGAGGCGCCGCGGAAGCCGAGCATCGGGTTCTCTTCGTGCGGCTCGTAGGCGGGTCCGCCGATCAGGTTGGCGTACTCGTTGGACTTGAAGTCGGACATGCGCACAATGACAGGGTTCGGCGCAAAGGCGGCGGCGATGGTGGCCACGCCTTCGGCCAGGCGCTTGATGTAGTAATCGCGCGGGCTGCTGTACGCGGCGATGCGTTCGCGGATTTCCGCGGCCACGTCCGCCGGCTGGTCGTCCAGGTTCAGCAGGGCCTTGGGGTGGATGCCGATCTGGCGGTTGATGATGAATTCCAGCCGCGCCAGGCCCACGCCGTGGTTGGGCAGCTGCGCGAAGGTGAATGCCTGCTCCGGGGTGCCAACGTTCATCATGACCTTGACCGGGGCCTCGGGAAGCTGGGTGACCTCGGTTTCCTCGACGGTGAAGTCCAAGAGACCTTCGTAGATCAGGCCGGCTTCACCGTCGGCGCAGGTGACAGTCACCTCGAGGCCATCGGAGAGCACGTGGGTGGCGTCCCCGGTGCCCACGACGGCGGGAATCCCCAGTTCGCGGGCGATGATGGCCGCGTGGCACGTGCGGCCGCCGCGGTTGGTGACGATCGCGGAGGCGCGCTTCATGATCGGTTCCCAGTCAGGATCGGTCATGTCGGCAACTAGGACGTCGCCGGTCTTGAACGCGGCCATCTGGTCGATCGAGGTCAGGATGCGGACGCTGCCGGCGCCGATGCGCTGGCCGATCGCGCGGCCTTCGGCGAGCACGCGGCTGGTCCCGTTGAGGCGGAAACGGCTCAGGCTGCCCGCGGCACGGCGGGACTGCACGGTCTCCGGGCGGGCCTGCAGAATGTACAGGCCGCCGTCGATCCCGTCCTTGCCCCACTCAATGTCCATGGGACGTCCGTAGTGGTTTTCGATGGCGCCGGCATGCCGGGCGAGCTGCTCGACGTCGTCGTCCGTGAGGCTGAAGCGGTTCCGCAGCGAAGCCTCAACCGACACGAAGTCGATGGTGCGGCCGATCTCCTGGCTGTTCGTGTAGGTCATCTGGAGGGCCTTTTCGCCCAGTCCCCGTTTGAGGATGGCGGGACGGCCGGCCTGCAGGGCGGGCTTGTACACGTAGAACTCGTCGGGATTCACGGCGCCCTGGACCACGGCCTCGCCGAGCCCGTAGGAGGACGTGACGAAGACGGCGTCCTGGAACCCGGATTCGGTGTCCATGGTGAACATGACGCCGGAAGCCCCGACGTCGGAGCGCACCATGCGCTGGACGCCCGCCGAGAGCGCAACGTCAGCGTGCTCGAACTTGTGGTGCACGCGGTAGGCGATGGCGCGGTCGTTGTAGAGGGACGCGAAGACGTCCTTGATGGCGAGCAGGATGTTCTCGATGCCGCGCACGTTCAGGAAGGTTTCCTGCTGCCCGGCGAAGGAGGCGTCCGGGAGGTCTTCCGCGGTGGCGCTGGAACGGACGGCCCAGGAAAGATCCTCGGAGCCGCCGTGCTTGTCCACCAGCTGCTGGTAGGAGTCGCGGATCTGCTTCTCGAAGTCCGGCAGGAAAGGCGTCTCGCGCATGAGCGTCCGGATTTCCTGGCCGGCCGCGGCAAGGGCGGTCACGTCGTCGGTATCCAGGCCGAGCATGCGGTCCGCGATCCGCTGGTCCAGGCCGGATTCTGCCAGGAAGCTGCGGTAGGCGTCGGCGGTGGTGGCGAAACCGTCCGGGACCTGCACGCCGGCAGACGTGAGGTTCTGCACCATCTCGCCGAGGGAGGCGTTTTTTCCGCCTACCCGGTCCAGGTCTTTGAGGCCGAGTTCTGAGAACCACAGGATGTCTGTAGTCATGGGTGCTGCTCCTTTGCAGATGATGGCATGCGGTAGTGCCGCCCCGTTCGCGGGCTGTGGCCGTTCGGTGGGCGCGAATCCTGTCTACAGTGACAGGTCCGGGGACCTGTTACCAACATGATGTTTGCCACACCGGGTTTGTGAAAATTTTCCCTAGTGCTTGAGATTCATGCGCTGCAGGATGGTGGCGGCCATTTCCTCCACGGACACCGACGCCGAGTTCAGGTACGGAATCCGGTGTGAGACGTACAGTTGCTCGGCACTGCGCAGCTCGAAGCCGCACTGCCGCAGCGACGCATAGGACGAGCCGCGGCGCCGTTCGGTACGGATCTGGCTTAGCCGCAGCGGGTTGGAGGAGAGCCCGAAACACTTCTCAACAAAAGGCCGGAGCGGCTTCGGCAGCCCCTCACGCTGGAAGTCCTCGTCCACCAACGGGAAGTTCGCTGCGAAGATGCCGTGCTGCAGCGCCAGGTACATGGTGGTGGGCGTCTTGCCGCAGCGGGACGGGGCCACCAGGATGACCTGCGCCTTCTCCAGCGCCCGCAGGCTCTGCCCGTCGTCGTGTTCCATGGCGTATTCGACGGCGGCCATCCGCGACTGGTACCGCTCCGCATTGCCCAGGCCGTGTGCCCTCCCGGGTTCGGCGCTGGCCGGGGAGCCGAGGGCCTGCTCCAGCTGTCCCACATGCGTTCCGATGAGGTCCACCACGATTCCCTGGCACGTGGCCAAGGTCTGCCGGATCTCGCTGCTGACGGCGGTGGAAAAGACGATCGGCCGCGGGCCAGTGCCGATCAGCCCGTCGATAGTGCCCACCACGCTCTTGGCCTGCTCCACCGTGGTGATGAACGGGACGGTGATGCGGTCAAAGTTGTTCGCCGGAAACTGCGTCAACAGGGTGTTGCCGAGCGTTTCGGCGGTGATGCCGGTGCTGTCCGAAAGGAAGTAGACAGGCCGAAGAGCGTCATTGGTCATGGGCATTCATTTCGTTTAGCGGCGGTGACAAACGGAAGTAGCAACGGGGCAGGCCCGGCGCCAGTCCAGCCTATCGGGAGATCCGGGCGACGAAACCGACCGCAGTCTAGGAGGACTGACTTTCCCGGCCCGCGGCAGCCCGGTAACGCTCGAGCACGCCCGGGGCCGGGACGGCCGGAACCACACTCGCCGCGGCGGCCTTCCAGAGAGGAAAGGCGCCCAGCAAAACACCCGCGGCCTGCCGGGCCGCACCGTTTGCCACGTACTCCCCCGGCTCCGGCACCTCAACCCGAAGGCCGAAGATTGAGGCGGCTACCTCCTGCACGGCGGCCGACCGCGCACCTCCGCCCACAAGGATGATGCGTCTGGCGTCAACGCCCAGGTCGGTCAGGGCTTTGAGTCCGTCCGCGAGGGAGCAGACAACACCTTCGACGGCGGCCCGGGCCAGATTCTCCGCCGTTAGATTTTGTAGGGTCATCCCGTGCAGGGAGCCTGTCGCGTCCGGGAGGTTGGGGGTCCGCTCACCTTCGAAGTAGGGCACAAAGGTCAGGCCGCCGGCGCCGGGCGGGGCAGAAAGCGCCAGCTCAGAGAGCCGGGGCAGGCTGACGGAAAGCAGCGCCGCAGTCGCATCCAGGACACGGGAGGCGTTCAGTGTGCATGCCAGCGGCAGGTAATGCCCCGTGGCGTCGGCGAAACCCGCAACAAGGCCGGAAGAATCCTCCGTGGGGTTCTTGGCCACCGGGAACACGGTGCCGGATGTTCCGATCGACACAACGACGTCGCCCACGCCTGCCGCCACACCGAGTGCCGCGGCGGCGTTGTCCCCCGCCCCGGGACCGATCAAGGCTCCGGCGGGCGTGCTGAAGTCGCTTGCCAGCGTGCCGAGGACCTGAGGCAGCGCGGGAATGTGCCCAATGGTGGCCTCGAGGACGTCCTCGAGGTAGGCGCCGGTGCGCGGAGACCAGTAGCCCGTGCCCGAGGCATCGGAGCGGTCTGTCCGCAGCGCCGCCAAACCCTCGCCACCGCTGCCGGGCCCGAATCCGGCCAGCCGCCAGCTCAGCCAGTCATGCGGCAGGCAGACCGCGGCAGTGCGGGCCGCATTCTCCGGCTCGTTCTCGGCCAGCCAGCGCAGCTTCGTGGCCGTAATGGACGCCACGGGAACCGTACCGGTGGCCTCAGCCCAATGCTTCCTGCCGGCATCCTCGCTGCCGTCGCCGGCTTCCGTGATGAGGGCCGCCGCTGACGCTGCAGACCGCGTGTCGTTCCACAACAGGGCTGGACGGACCACCGCGCCGGACGCGTCCAGGCAGACCATTCCGTGCTGCTGACCGCCTACCGAGATGGCGGAAACATCGTCCAGACCACCCGCCGCCCTGACGGCCTCCAGCAGTGCATCCCACCACGCATCGGGATGCACCTCGGTACCCTCCGGATGGCGGGCGGAACCATGGCGCAGCAGGGCGCCGGTCTCAGCGTCTCGGATGACCACTTTGCAGGACTGGGTGGAGCTGTCGACTCCCGCGACCAAGGGCATGGGGCTGCTTTCCGGTGTTAGCGTGCGCCGAGCAGGTGCTCGATGGCAAGCTGATTGAGGCGGACGAACGCGAAGGAGCGCTCGGCCGCAGCATCGGCGTCGAACGTTTCGAACGCATCGGCATCGGCCAAGACGTCCGTGGCGGTCTCGCCGGCAGCAAGCGTGGATTCGCCGAGCTCGAACACGCCGGAGGTTTTCAGGGCCTCCTGGACGTCAGGGTCGGCGCGGAAGGCCAGGGCGCGTTCCTTGAGCAGCAGGTACATGGACATGTTCGCCTTGGCGGATTCCCAGACGCCGTCGTAGCCATCCGTACGTGAGGGCTTGTAGTCGAAGTGGCGCGGGCCGTCGTACGTGGGGCCGCCGTTGGGGAAGCCGTTTTCGAGCAGATCGACCGTGAAGAAGGCGCTGGTGAGGTCTCCGTGGCCGAACACCAGGTCCTGGTCGTACTTGATGCCGCGCTGGCCGTTCAGGTCAATATGGAACAACTTGCCGGCCCACAGAGCCTGGGCGATGCCGTGGGTGAAGTTCAGGCCGGCCATCTGCTCGTGGCCGGTCTCAGGGTTGAGGCCCACGATATCGCCGTGTTCTAGCTGGGCAATGAACGCCAGCCCGTGTCCAACGGTGGGCAGGAAGATGTCGCCGCGGGGTTCGTTCGGCTTGGGCTCCAGGGCGATGCGAAGGTTGTAGCCCTTGTCCTTGATGTAGGCGGCTGCGGTGTCCACACCTTCCTTCATGCGGTCCAGCGCGGCTGACAGGTCTTTTGAGCCGTCGTATTCGCTGCCTTCGCGCCCGCCCCACATCACGAACGTTTCGGCGCCGAATTCGGCCGCGGAGTCGATGTTGCGCAGGACCTTAGCAAGGGCGAAGCGCCGGATGGAGCGGTCGTTGGAGGTGAAGCCCCCGTCCTTGAAGACCGGGTGGCTGAAGAGGTTGGTGGTGACCATCGGCACCTTCAAACCAGTCTCGGCCAGGGCGGCCTTGAAGTTCTTGAGGATAAGCTCCCGCTCAGAGGCCGACGCATCGAAGGGGACGAGGTCGTTGTCGTGGAAAGTGATTCCGTAGGCGCCCATCTCGCTGAGCCTGTGGACTGCCTCCACCGGGTCCAGCGGCGCGCGGGTGGCGACGCCGAAGGGGTCCGCCCCGGTCCAGCCGACAGTCCAGAGGCCAAACGTGAAGCGGTCTTGGGGGGTGGGGGAAACAACCATGATGAGTACCTCGTTGTAGTCGGACCTGCGAAAGGATAAATTAGTATTGGTTCTGAACTATATGTCTTGTGATGAACTGGGGTCAACAGATTTCCGGAAATCCCCGGCTGAAACTTGGAAAGGCTCAAGAATGCGCGGAACTGCTGACGGTGGCCCCGGCCGCGTTCAGGATGTCCGGCGGCAGAACCTGGCCGTGGTGCTGGAGTCGATCCAGCGCAGGGCACGCACCACGCGGGCGGAGATCGCCGCCGGCACCGGGCTTACGAAGGCCTCGGTCTCGAGCCTGGTCACCACGCTCCTGGACACCGGCCTCATCGAGGAAACAGGCATAGCCCGCGACGGTGAGCGCGGCCGCCCCGGCAGCGGGCTGGTACTCAACCGTCAGCGGGCAGCCCTTGGCGCCGAAGTCAACGTGGACTATCTGGCCGTTGGCATCATCGACGTTCTCGGTGAACTACGCGTCCACCGAACCATGGAGCGTCACTCGGGCGGGGTCGACGAGATCTTCGACGACCTCCGGGAGCTGGCCCGGAAAGTAAAGAGCGATGCGGACGCGGCGGGCATCCACCTGCTGGGCGGAGGGCTCGCAGTTCCGGGACTGGTTGATCCGACGCGCAAGATCGTCCTTACCGCACCCAACCTCGGGTGGCAGGACGCCGCACTGGAGCGGCACCTGGAGACGCTTCTCCCCGACTCGCCTTTCGGCGTCGTGCTTTCCAACGAGGCCAACAGCGCCGCGCTGGCCGAACTCTGGTACGGCCGCGGAGCCACCCTCGGCGACTACCTTTATGTGTCCGGCGAAGTCGGCGTGGGTGGCGGCCTCATCATCGAGTCCAAGCTCTTCGCCGGGCCGCGCGGGCATGCCGGCGAGATAGGGCACGTGGTGGTCCAGCCCGACGGACTGCTGTGCGGTTGCGGGGGCCGCGGCTGCCTGGAGACTATTGCAGGCCAGGGCTCGGTTTTCTCGGCGGCGGGAATCCGGGGCGCCTCCACCGCGGACCGCATGGCAGCACTCATGCAGGCACTGGCCGCCGGCGCACCGGAGGCAGTGCTGGCCACGGAAAGGGCCGGTCACTCCTTGGGCATCGCCCTGGTGTCCGCAGCCCGCATGGTCAACGTGTCAGCCGTCATCCTGGGCGGACACTTCGCCGGCCTGCAGGAGTGGATCAGGCCAAGCCTGTTGCAGAGCCTGGAGACCCACGCCCCGGGTCTGGTGCCCGCGGACAGCGTGGTGTTCTCCGAACTCGGGCAGACGGCGGCGCTTCGCGGAGCGGCCGGAAGCAGGCTCCGCGAAGCTTTTACCAGTCCCGCTCAGCTGCTGACCTGAGACCCGCCCCGCGGTCCGGCATCCGCCCGCCTACGCCTTCCGGTGGATCGACTTGTAGCTCAGGTAGGCGTTCAGGCCCTCGATCCCGTACTCGGTTCCCAGGCCGGAATCGTGCCGGCCGCCGAATGGTGCCGCGTGGTTTGAGGCGAAGAAGTTCAAGCCAACCGAACCCGTGTCCATCCGGTCCGCCACGGCGAGCGCGGCCTCCTCGTCGGCGCCAAACACCAGACCGCCCAGGCCGAATTCGGTGTTGTTAGCCAGGGCCACCGCTTCATCAACGGTTTCGTACTTCAGGATGCTGATCACCGGCCCGAAGATCTCCTCGCGGGAGATCCGCATGTCCGGGGTCACGTCCGCAAAGACAGTCGGCTCGACAAAATAGCCGTTCTCCAGTCCGCCGGACAAGGATGCTGCCCGTCCGCCGGTGGTTGCCCGGGCACCTTCGGCCAGCCCCGAGTCCACGTACTCCAGCACGGTCCGGTACTGCGACTCCGTGGCACAGGGGCCGAACACCGTGTCCGGCTCCAGCGGATCGCCCTGTTTCCCGGCGGCGATCGTGGCCGTGACCATGTCCACTACCTCGTCATACCGGCTGGCGGGCGCCAGGATCCGGGTGGAGATGTAGCAGGTCTGCCCGGTGTTGCGCATGGAGGACTTGATGAGGACCTCGGACATGGCATCCAGGTCGGCGTCGGGCAGCACAATGGCGCTGGACTTTCCACCCAGCTCCAGCGTGACCGGGCGCAGCAGCTCACCGCAGGCCGCGGCAATTTTCCGGCCCACCGGCGTCGAACCCGTAAACGCCACCTTGGCGACGCCGGGATGCTTCACCAGCACATCCCCCAGCCGGCCGGAACCCGTCACCAGATTCACGACGCCGGCGGGGACACCTGCCGCCGCGACGGCGTCGATGATCACCCGGATGGACAGCGGGGTGGGCGACGCCGGCTTGATCACCACGGTGCAGCCGGCCAGCAGTGCGGGCGCGAGCTTGATGATCACCAGGTTGATGGGGAAGTTCCATGGCGCGATGAGCGCGCAGACTCCGAGGGGTTCACGCCGCACCACGGACTCGCCGCCGCCGCGCGGGAACGGCCGGACGTCCTCCCGCTCGAGATACTCGGCAAGGGTGGCAAAGTAACGGAAAATTCCCGCGGCGTTGGCCGCGGCACCGGCGGATTCGGCCACCGGCGAGCCGTTTTCACGCGAATTCGTCAGGGACAATTCCTCGGCGCGCTTCTCCACTTCATCGGCAATCCGGAGCAGGTAGGCAGCGCGCTCGGACGGGGTCAGCCGGGGCCACTCCCCCTGAAACGCGCGCTGGGCGGAGCCGACGGCGGCGTCCACGTCTTCCGGAGTTCCGTCCGGTACCGAGCCCCAGACTTCGCCCGTGGCGGGGTCCGTCACCGGGTTACGGCCGGTGCCTTTTGAGGGCTGCCAGGCGCCGTCGACAAAGATCGTATCCACATGTGTGTGCGGCAGCGAGAGATCCTGCCTGGAGACCAGGGCATCGTGCGTGGCGGAGGTCATCGGATCACCGCCGTCTTGAGCAGGGCGTTGGACCGGTCAAGGTCTGCGGTGGCCATCTCCACCGCGGCCTGGGTGATGAGTTCGGGCACGATCTCGGTGGCCAGCCGGTCGGTGTACGTGGCCGGGTCCATGGCGAACCACGAGGACGCCAGTGCGATCCCGGCCCGGTCGAAACGCCACAGCCTGTCGGCGTCGCGCATCAGGGCATCCTCCAGCGAGCGGGCCACCAAGCGGGTGTCATGCCCGTCGATGATTTCACAGGCCCGCTCCACAAAATCAGGCGAGTACCCCAGGCCGGGGAGCACCCGGCGCGCCACGTGGCAGCCCTGCAACTCATGCTCATAGCGGATGGCAGCCTTGCGCCAGTCCCCGGCGAAGCCTTCGGAAATGATCCGGGATTCGTCAACGTGGGCCCAGCCGGTGTCGTGCAGCAGCGTGGTCACGCGCACCAGTTCGGCGTCGGCGTCCGGGTAGGCACGGCAAAGGCGTTCGGCGTAGGCCAGCGAGATCGGCAGATGGATGTCGTTCCCGCGAGTCCGGGTTTCGTGGACAACGGCCTTCCACAGCCCGTCCAGCTCCTCAAGCGCGGCGGGGGTGCTGCAGATGGCGGTAGTGTCTACCGGACCGGCGGCAGGAACGGGCCGGACGCTGTACTCCGCGGCGAAGGCCTCGGCCTGCAGGTCCGGTTCAGCCGACAGTTCGGCTTCCCCGGGGCCAGCTGAGGCGACCGGAGTCTTGGGGGTGCTCATAATGCTCCTTCGGGTGGGCCAACGTACTTTTTAAGTGCAGTTAGCTGTCCGTGGTGATGGTCTTGAGTTGAGTGGCGTGATCCGCCGCGGCGTCAGCCGGGATGTTCCGGCCCTTCGCCAGCGCGTTTTTCACGGCCATGAAGTCCAGCGGTGCGTTGACGCAGTCGGCGGCGATGATGCGGCCCTGCCGGTAGTAGAGGACGCTGAATTTCCCGCGCTCCTCGTCGCGCCGGATCACAGTCTGGTCGTAGCCGTTGCAGAGGCCAGCGATCTGCAGCTTGAGGTCGGCCTGGTTGGACCAGAACCACGGGATGCCGGCGTATTCCTCCCGCCTGCCCGTGAGCGAGTAGGCGGCCACCTTGGCGTGCTCTATGGCGTTGTTGACGCTTTCCAGCCTGATCCGCTCCCCCGGCTCCGAGCCGGGGACCGGGTTGGGCATGTTGGCGACGTCCCCCACGGCCACGGTGGTGCCGTCCGAGGCCAGCGCGAAGCGGTCCACCACCACGCCGTTGTCCACGGCCAGGCCAAGCTGTTCGGCCAGTTGGGTATTGGGGATGACGCCGATGCCGATCAGCACGATCTGCGCCGGGAGCACCGTGCCGTCCTGGAGTTCGACGGCGGCGACTTCCGTCTGTTCCTTGCCTGCGGCGGTGTTCGGCGTGAAGCGAGCCGCACTCGTGTTGAGCCGGATGTCCAATCCGCGGGAGCGGTGCGCCTGCAGGAAATACTCGGCAGTTTCCTCCCCCACAGCCCGGCCCACCAGCCGCGGCCCAAACTCGAGGACGGTAACGTTCTTGCCCATCTTCTGGAGGCTTGACGCAGCCTCGAGGCCGATGAACCCGCCGCCGATCACCACCACATCCGTGGCGTCGCCTACGCGGGCCTTCAGCGCCAAGGCATCGTCGGCGTTGCGCAGGTACAGCACGCCGTCGAGGTCCCCGCCGTCGATATCCAGCTTGCGGGCGCGGGCACCCACGGTGAGGGCCAGGCGCTTGAAGGGGAATTCCCGGCCCGAGGACGCATGCGCCACTCCGGAACCGTCCGCTTCCTTGTCGATCTTGACGATGTATTCGCCCTTGACGAGCTCCACGTTGTGCTCGGCCCAGTAGTCGTTGGACCGGAAGATCAGGGATTCGCTCTCCACGGTTCCCTGCAGGAACTCTTTGGACAGCGCGGGCCGTTGGTAGGGCCGGTGGTCCTCGTCGCCGAGCAGCGTGATGTGCTCGTCGAACCCCAGGGCCCGCAAGGAAACAGCGAGCTGCACCCCTGACTGGCTCGCGCCGATGATCAGCAGCCCGGTCCGGGTGGGGACCGTGGTGGTGCCGGCGGTCTGCTCCGCTGCCTGCGTGCCCACGGCTACACCTGGGTTTCCGGGGTGGTGACGAACAGTTCCAGCTCATCGGTCAGGCGCAGCTGGCAGGAGAGCCGGGAGTTGTCCTCGCGGTCCACTGCGGTGCCGTAGAGCATCTCGTCCTCCATGTCCTCCATGGGCGGAAGCTGCGAAACGCAGTCCTCGCGGACGAAGACGTGGCAGGTGGCGCAGGACAGTGAGCCGCCGCACTCGGCCACGATCCCGGGGACGCCGTTGCGCACCGCGGTTTCCATGACCGAGTCGCCCACGTTGCCCTGGACGTCGCGGACAGCGCCTTCGGCGTCGGTGAAGTGAACCGTTGGCATTGGTCCTCCTTGGGGTTGAAGTTGGTTGTCGGGTGGCTAAGCGGGCCGGTCAGATGAACTGCCGGCCGCCGTCCACCACCATGGTCTGGCCGGTGTAGTACGAACTGTCCGGTCCGGCGAGGAAGAGTGCGGCACCCACGATGTCCTCGGGCTGGCTGGCCCGCTTGATCGCACCGCGGTCCACGCCGTAGTTCTCGGCGTTTTCCATCAGCCCGTAGCTGGCTTCGGTGAGGGTGAAGCCGGGGGCGATCGCATTGACCGTGATCCCCCGGCGGCCCAGTTCCTTGGCCATGACCCGGGTCATGGCCACCACGCCGCCCTTGGAGGCGACGTAGTGCAGCCACTGTTCCGAGCCGCTGAAGATCGTGGCGCTGGAGAGGTTGATGACGCGCCCGCCCTCGGGCAGGTAGGGACTCGCGGCGCGGGTCATCAGCCAGGGGCCTTTGAGGTTCACGTTCATCACCAGGTCCCATTCGGCCGGATCGATGTCCTCGAACGGGGTGCGGGTCACCGTGGCGTACACCGCGGCGTTGTTAATGACGACGTCGATGCTTCCGTTTCCGAAGTCGGCGCAGCTTTTCGCGAGGTCCTCGGTGGAGTCCACGCTGGTGACGTCCGCTGCGAATGCGGCAGCATCGGCACCGATTTCACGGACGAGCTTGGCGGTCTGCTCGGCACCCTCGAGGTTGATGTCGGCCACCGCCACGCGGTAGCCGCGGCGGGCGAAGCCGAGCGCGAACGCCCGGCCCAGCCCGCCGGCGGCACCGGTGATCAGAACGGTGCGGTTCGACTGTACGTCCATGCCTCCAGCTGCATATTCCGCACCAGACATATTCATTTCAGACATGGCTGTGGCTGTGGGCGCCGGGACCGGTTACCACCAGGTCCTCCTCGGCGTCGAGGATCTGGACGGTGCCTTTGGTTCCGTCGACGCGCAGCCGCTGGCCGGTCTTAATGGTGGTGGACGCGGAACCCGTGCCGGTCACAGCGGGCAGTCCGTACTCCCGGCACACGATGGCGGCGTGGCTCATCATGCCGCCGATGTCCGTAACGGTGGCTTTGATCTTCCCGAAGATCGGGCCCCAGGAGGGTGCGGTGACGGTGGCCACCAGGATCTCGCCCTGCTGGACCTCGGAAAGCTGGTCGGCATCGGTGACCACCCGGGCCAGGCCTTCCACCACGCCGGGGGACGCGGCCATGCCGCGCAGACCGCCACCTTCCACTGCTTCGCCGGCGCCTAGCCACTGCTGGACCTGCTCGGTGGTGATGCCCCAGAGCATCCGGGTGAAGGGTTCGGTGATGATTTCCGGCGGGGTGTTCAGAGCGGGGGCGGGGCGGGCGGTCTTGAGTGCGTCCACGATGCCGCGGCGCCGTTCGATTTCCTCGGGCCAGTAGTCGGGGCCGATGGGCTTGGCACCGACACCCCAGCCCGTGACCAGGTCGAAGAGTGCGTCGCGGACCTCGTTGCGGCCCAGGTAGAGCAGGTCGTCCGGTTCGGTCCAGAAGCCTTCGGCGTGCATCATGCGGGACAGCTCGCGGATCTTGCGCCAGAAGACGCCCATGGTCCAGTGCTCGATGTAGAAGTTGTGGTTCTCCACGTACGGGTAGGCGGTGGCGGCGAGGCCGCGCTTGGCGTCGAAGAGCGCCTGGTTGTCGCCTTCGAGGAGGTCGCGGTATTCCTCGATGATGCGGTCGCGTTCGGCGATGAGGGCTTCGACGGGGCGCATGATTTCCTGGCCCTCGTCCACGCGGCGGATGTAGTCCGCGATGTAGCCCAGCGGGATTTCCTGGTGCTCGTTCCAGTACTTGTCGTGGCCGTAGAAGCCGTTGCCCACGGTGAAGTTGAACCACGGGTCCTTGGCGCCCTCGTACTGGGCGATCCACCGGTCCCCGCCGGGAGCCGCGGCGATGGCACCCAGGGTGGCATCGACGTCGTCCGTGTTGCCGAAGTGGGCCTGCAGCCCAAGTTCCACCGCAAGCTTTGCCAGGCCCTTGAGCTCATCGTCCGGACGGAACAGTTCCATGTCCACGCCCTGCACCATGGTGGCGATGGACTGGTCCGGAACGTTGGGGAAGACCTGCTTGCAGAAGTTGAAGAAGTCTAGGTACGCGATATAGCCCAGATTCAGGAACTCGAAGTGGTACTGCCAGTTCTGGTAGGCGAGCTGGATGAGCCGGTCGTAGCTTTCCAGCAGCTTTTCGGAACCGTCCTTGCCCTTGCCGGAGGTGATGTCCTCCATGGGGACCATGTCCGGGAGCTTGGGGAAGGAAATGGTTTCCATCTCGTCGATGGTGCCCTTGACCTTGACGTGCCACTCCTTGAGGAGACGGTCCCAGTTCTGGAAGTAGTAGCCCACGCGCTCCTCGAACAGCGGCACCCGGGCAGCGATCTGGTCTTCCGGCACCGGGATGGGTGACATGTAGAGGTAGCCCAGGTGGACGCGGAACTCGATGCCGTTGGCGTTGGGGATCATCAGGTGCCGGGCGTTGTACTGGCCCAGGCACTTGACCGCGAATTCGCCGCCGATGGTCTCGAAGGGCTTGTACACGGTGGGCCAGTGCTGGCTGTCGCAGAACCAGAACTTGGCGTCTTCCTGCTCCTTCAGCTTGTCCTGGAACACGAGGTAGTAGGGGTAGATCTTTTCCCAGCCCTCGGCGCCGGCGGGGACCGCGAGCTCGGAGGGTTTGGGGAAGGACTTCAGGGACATGGCGGTCCTTTCAGGGGTGGCTCGGCAGTGAGCCTTGGTGGGGCCTTGCTGGTTTGTTGCGTTTAGGCGGACGGTTTGAGGGTGCCGGAGCTGAATCCGCTGAAGAAGCCACCGGAGACAACCGGCTGCGGCGCAGTCTGGGGTGCCGGCTTGGAGGAGTGCACGGTCTCGGGGCGGGACTGTAGGAGGAGGAGGTTTTCGCCGTCCGGAAGGTCCGCGTCGAGTGCCCATTCGATGTCCTGCGGGCACTTGTAGTGCTTCTCGGCGCGCTTTGCCATCTGCGCGACGGCGGTGAGTTCCGCCTCGGTGAGGCTGCGGCGGCCGCGGCGTTCGTCGTCGACCTCGCGTTCCACGAGGCGCTTGGCACCCGCGTCCGGAACGAGTTCAGCGTGCTTGTCACCGAGGTGCTCATTGACGACGGCGAGCGTCACCTTATCCAGCACGATGTTGTCCGGGGTGACCTGGCCGGAAACCACCATTTCACCCACTCCGTAGGAGGAATCGATGGTGATTTTGGAGCGGTCCCCGTTGGTGGGGTCCATGGTGATGGCGACGCCGGAAACCCGGGAATTGACCATCTTCTGGACCACGACGGCCATGGACAGGCCCTCGTTGGGAATGTTGTTTTTGAGCCGGTAGATGATGGCCCGGGAGGTGAACAGCGAGGCCCAGCATTGGCGGATGTGCTCGGTGACTGCCTTGACGCCGTCGAGCCACAGGTAGGTGTCCTGCTGGCCGGCGAAGGAGGCGTCCGGCAGGTCCTCTGCGGTGGCGCTGGACCGGACGGCGACCGGGACGGGTGCGTCGAAGCGCTTCATCAGGGATTCGTAGGCGTTGATGGTGAGCTCACGCATTGCCTGCGGGACGGGCCGGGAGCAGATGTCCTCGCGGATGGTGGCGGATACGTTGTCCACCTGGGCCATGTCGTCGGGATCGAGGTTTGCAAGGAGGCGGTGGGTCTCCTCGGTGATTCCGGCTTCGTCCATAAACGCATCGAACTGCGCGGTGGTGACCACAAAGCCTGGCGGGACGGGCATGCCGGCGGAGGTCATGGTGACCAGGGATGCACCCTTGCCGCCGAGGTTTTCAAGCTTCGGCTCGATGCCGCCGTCGAAGAACTGGATGTATTTGTTGCTTTGCATGATGTTTAGGCCTTCCAGCTGACAGGAACGGTCTCGGGGACCCGGAAGGAGAGGTTTTCGCGGAAGGCGATGCCCTCCGGATTCTCGAGCTGCAGGTCAGGTGCCAGCCGGGCTACTTCCTCGAGGGCGATTTTGGCCTGGAGCTTGGCGAGCATGTTGCCCAGGCAGTAGTGGATGCCGAACCCGAAGGAGAGGTGCTCGCGGGCGTTGGGACGGGTGATGTCGAAGTCCTCGCCGGCTTCGAACTTGCTTTGGTCCCGGTTGGCTGAGCCCATCAGGAGCAGCAGCTGCGAGCCTTCTTCGATGGCGACGCCGCCCACCTCGGTGTCCTTCAGGGCCTTCCTGCGCCAGCCGACGATCGAGCCGGCGTAGCGGAGGACCTCGTCGATGGCGGCGGGGATCTTCTTGGGATCCTCCACCAGCTGCTGCCACTGCTCGGGGCGGGCCAGCAGTTCGCGCAGTGCGTTGGAGATCAGGGTGGTGGTGGTTTCGTGGCCGGCGAAGAGCAGGCTGTAGAGGACGGACGCTATCTCGTGGTCCGAGATTTCGGCGCCCTCCTGCTGCGCTTTGACGAGGTCGCCGGTGAGGTTGTCGCCGCCCTGTTCGTGGGCCACCCGGACCAGCCGCAGGCATTCCTGCCAGTACTCCACCAGGTTGTGGGCGTGCGGGATCTGTTCCTCGTCGGTCAGGTCGCCCCAGGTCATGGCGGCGCGGGAATCTGACCAGCGCTTGAAGGTGTCCACCTGGGAGACGTCTGCACCGATGAGGGTCAGGATGGTGATGGTGGGGACGTCGTATGCGAGGTCTTTGACGAGGTCGCCGCGGCGTTCGGGGCGGGCGAGCATTTTCTCGATGAGTTTGACGACATTTTCCCTGATGAAGGGTTCGAGCGCCTTGTAGCGGCGGGGCGTAAAGGCCTTCTGCACCACGGCGCGGATGCGGGTGTGCTCCGGCGGCCGGCGGGCGGAAAGGCCGGAATAGGCGGTGAAGCCGCCGTCCTCCATGATCTTCTTGGCCGCGGCCCCGCGTTCCCGGACGGGTGCCTGGGCGTTTTCGCTGGAGAAGGTTTCCCAGTCCTCGAAGACTGCCTTGATGTCGTCGTAGCGGGAGACAACGTACAGGCCCACGCGCTCGTCGAACATGACGGGCTGCTCGGCCCGCAGCTCAGCGTAGGCGGTGAAGGGATCCTTCATTTGGAACGGCTCGTAGCCGTGGTGTCCGGCGGGGGCTTCGGCGCCGTACCCGAAGGGACAGCGTCCAGCCGTTTCTGTCGACGATGACATCTTGACTCCTGGTGACTTGGTTCCGCCCGGCACCGTCAGGGTGGCGGGGGTTCTTAGTGACCAGTGTGGTCCACATCACCGGCGCGTGGATAGCTCCAGCTTCCACTGGGTGGAAGTGAACTGCAGCCGGCGGCGAAGGGGCGGCCTAGGGGTTTGCGCCGTGGCGGACGAGGGCCTGCTGTACTTCCCGAAACGAGCCATCCGGGTTAAAGCCGAGCATGACGTGGGTCTTACGGAGCCAGCGTCCGAAGATGAAGCTCGCGACGCAATACAGCACAAAGAAAACAGCAAAGACCAGAATTCCGGCGTCCGTTCCGGAGCGGTAATCGGCATAGCGGGGATGGTCGAACGGGATGTCTCCTTGGATCAAAGGCAAGACTCGCCCGGCTAAGTACAGTGCAGTGATCGCCAGCGGTCCGCCGAGCAGGTAGCCGATGCAAGCATTTCCGCGCTTACGGATCTTGGCGTAGCGCGCGAATTGCCGCTGCCACTGTTCCAGGTCTGCTACGAGCAGGACCGCTGTCTTGTTATCCATGTGTCTCCCCAGAATTGGCGCGTGCTGAGAAAAGCATAGGCGGGGCCGCACGCCGTGCTCGCCGGGCGTGACCGATCAGCGGCCCGGCGTGACGTTTTTTGAATTTATGTAGCCTACTTAGTGTTTCGCCATATCCAGTAGCCCAATTCTGAAATATGGTGATAAGCACCACGCGATACCGAGTGGCACTTAGACCCGGGTCAACCCCTTGGCTAAGCGAAACGAAGGAGAATCTCATGTTGCTTTGGATAGCCATCATCATCGCCGTTCTCTGGCTTCTGGGCTTTATTGGCAATATCGGCGGCGGCCTTATCCACATACTTTTGGTTATCGCCGTGGTTGTCCTGATCTTCCACTTCATTCAAGGCAGGTCCCGCGCCTGACCACGACGCAGCATCCCGCTCCTGCCGTCGCCGAAAAACCACGGGAAGCCCCCAACCAGGCCCCAACAGAACCTCCCACCCCGCCCAGGTTTCCCCGTAGCGTAGTTCCATGGATAACCGAGCAGAGGTACGGCAGTTCCTGTCCTCCCGCCGAGCGCGCATCACCCCGGAACAGGCGGGCCTGGAACCCTACGGCGGGCGGCGCCGCGTTCCAGGCCTGCGGCGGGAAGAGGTGGCGCGGCTCGCTGGGGTAAGCGTGGAGTATTACACGCGCCTGGAGCGTGGGAACCTTGCGGGTGTCTCGGACAGCGTCCTCGATGCGATCGCCCGGGCGCTGGAACTGGACCGCGCGGAGCACGATCACCTCTACGACCTGGCCCGCGCGGCCATCACGTCAGGGCGCAAGCGCAGTCCCGCGAACACCACAGGATCAGGCGTGCGCCCGGTGCTGCAGCACCTGCTGGATGCCATCACCGGCGCGCCGGCGTTCATCGGGAACAACCGGCTGGACATCGTCGCGGCCAACACGCTCGGCTATGCGCTGTACTCGGACATGTACCGCGGGCCGGCGCGGCCGGCGAATCATTCACGGTTCATTTTCCTCGACCCGCGTTCGCACAACTTCTATACCGACTGGAACAGCGCGGCCAGCGCCAACGTGGCCATCCTCCGCCGCGAAGCAGGCCGCAATCCGCACGACAAGGGCATCGCCGAGCTCGTCGGCGAACTCTCCATGCGCAGCGACGACTTCCGCACCCGCTGGGCGGCACACAACGTCCGGCGCCACTACTCCGGCACCAAGCTGTTCCAGCACCCGGTGGTGGGGCTCCTCGAACTGGACTACCAGGTCCTGGAACTGGACGAGGACCCCGGCCACACCCTGACGGTCTATCCCGCCGTGCCGGGCAGCCCGTCAGAGGAAGCCCTCAAGCTCCTCGCCTCCTGGGCTGCAACGGAAAACGTGGCGCAGGCCGCCCAACCAAACGTTCGGGCCCGCTAAGGCCCAAAGTGCACCGGCACGATTCCCAGGGAGGCCCTGCCAGTACCCCTCAAGGCAGGGTCTCCCTCAGAACTGCAGGATGCGCTTTGATGGAATAGTGCCCGTGCGGTGCCACCCACCCACGGCCAAGAACTTCAGCAGCTTCCATCCACGCTGTCTGCCCCTCTCAATAGGAGAAATATTGCTTATCGCTAATGCCTACGCCGCCCCGTCCGCTGACGGAGATCTCGTCCCCACCACCATCGAACGCCGCGACGTCGGCCCGCACGATGTACTGATCGAGATCAAGTTCGCCGGCATCTGCCACTCGGACATCCACACAGTCCGCGGCGACTGGGGACCCGTGCAGTACCCGCTGGTTCCGGGCCACGAGATCGCCGGCATCGTCACCGAGGTCGGCTCTGACGTCACCAAGCACTCCGTCGGCGACCGCGTCGGCGTCGGCTGTATGGTCAACTCCTGCGGCGAATGCGTCAACTGCCAGAAGGGCGAGGAGCAGTACTGCCTCAAGGGCAACACCGGCACTTACGGCGCGGTGGACCGCGACGGCACCATCACCCAGGGCGGTTACTCCACCCACGTCGTCGTCACGGAAGACTTCGTGGTCACCATCCCCGAAGGCATTGAGCTCGACGCCGCCGCTCCCCTTTTGTGCGCAGGCATCACCACGTACTCTCCCTTGCGGCACTGGGGTGCAGGTCCCGGGAAGAAGGTCGCCGTCGTCGGCCTCGGCGGACTCGGCCACATGGCCGTCAAGCTCGCCCACGCCATGGGCGCGGAGGTCACCGTGCTTTCGCAGTCGCTCAAAAAGCAGGAGGACGGGCTCAAACTTGGCGCGGACCACTACTACGCCACCAGCGACGAGACCACCTTCACGGACCTGGCCGGCAGCTTCGACCTGATCATCAACACCGTCAGCGCCTCGATCGACATCAGCTCGTACCTGCAGCTGCTGACCCTCGACGGCGCCCTGGTCAACGTTGGCGCACCGGCTGAGCCGCTCCCCGTGAACGCGTTCGCACTCATCGGTGGCCGCCGCTCCTTCGCCGGTTCCATGATTGGCGGCATCCGCGAGACCCAGGAGATGCTCGACTTCTGCGCCGAGCATCACCTCGGCGCCGAGATCGAGGTCATCCCGGCAAGCAAGATCAACGAGGCCTACGAACGCGTCCTGGCCTCGGACGTCCGCTACCGCTTTGTGATCGACACCGCCACGCTCTAAAACGGCGCGGCCCGTGTGGGCTACGCGGCCGTGATCCGCACCGGCAGGGACTCGAACCCGCGGAGCACGTTGTGCAGGATCGGCACCGGCGCGCCGTCCGGCTCGATGGTGGCAACCCGCTGGAGCAGCTGCTGCAGCACGATTTCCATTTCGAGCCGGGCGATGGGCTGTCCCACGCACTGGTGCAGGCCCATGCCGAACGCGACGTGGCCCGACGCATTGCGATTGAGATCGAAGTCATCGGCGTTCTCGCCCCACTTGCGCGGGTCACGGTTCGCGGCCCCGAGGAACACCAGAACCTTGGCGCCCGCGGGCAGGCGCACACCGCTCAGGACAGTGTCCACGGCGACGGTCCGGTGGAACTTCTGGAACGGCGATTCCAGGCGCAGCGCCTCGTCAACGGCAAATTTCGCCATCTTCGGATTCTCGCGCAGCTTGGCCCAGGCCTCCGGGTAGCGTGCCAGCACCGAGAGCGTGTTGCCGATGCCGAATATGGTGGTGTCCACCCCGGCGGACAGCAGGGCGCGGACCAGCAGCGTGGCCTGCTGCCCGGTGATCAGGCCGTCTTCCACGCGCTTCCAGATCTGGGCGCCGAAGCCGACGTCGTCCAGGTTTTCGCGCTGGCAGTTCCGCATCACGGCGGCAGCGTGCTCATCGCCTTGGGCGAAAGCCTGCTTGAAGATGTAATTTTCCGGGCCGAAGGCGTTGAACACCATGTTGCCGTAGGGCAGTAGATGTTCACGGCCGACGTCGGGAATCCCCACCGCGTCCGGGAAGACACGCAAGGGGTACTTTTCGGCGAGGTCCGTGATGGCGTCGAAGGTCTTTCGGCGCGCCAGCTGCTCGGTCAATTCCACAGCGGGTGGCGTGAATGGCTCCCGAAGGGCGCGGACTGCACTGGGGTTGATGACGCCGGTCAGCGCCCGGCGCATCACGGTGTGGATGGGCGGATCCGATTCGAGGATGCTGGGCGGGCGCCAGCCCGAGTCCTTGCGGATGTCCCGTGGGCCCAGCCCACCGGAGGAAATGTAGGTCTCGAAGTCGGTCAGGACCTCATAGACCTCCTGGTAGCCGGCCACCGCGTAGCTGCCGGTGCTCTCCAGATAGGAGACGGCGCCGGCATCACGGAGCCGCCCCAGGAAGGGGTAGGGATCCAGGAGGTTAGCTGTGTCGAAGGGGTCCTCGCCCAACACGTTGGCTTCATGGGTGGTGACGGTCATGGGAAACACTCCTGGTGAGGAAAGCTCGGGTGGATAGATGGCAGGCTAGAGATCCAGGACAAGGCGCGGGCAACCGGCAGCGGCGCGTGAGACGCAAACCAGCATGACCTCGCCGGCTTCACGGTCCTCTTCCGACAGCACAGCGTCGCGGTGCTCCGGCTCACCCGAAATGATCTGCGTTTCGCAGGTGCCGCACAGTCCCCCGCGGCAGGAGGACAGGACGCGGACGCCCACCTCCTCCACGGCTTCGAGGATGGTCTTGTCGTTGGGCACGGTCACGGTAGTCCCGGTCCGGGCCAGCTCCACCTCGAACGGGGCGTTGGCCGCGGCGGCACCCAGCGTGGAGGCCACAAAACGTTCCGTGTGCAGGGCACCCGGGGGCCAGCCCATGCAGCGTTCTTCGATGGCGCCGAGCAGGCCGCAGGGGCCGCACGCGTAGACCAGCATGTGTGCCCGGGGCATGCCCAGGATCTGGTCAAGATCCAGCCGGCCTACCTCATCCTCGGCGATGATCCGGACCCGGTCCGGGCCGTACCGATCCTCCAACTGCTGGGCGAAGGCCATGGTGTTCCGGCTTCGGCCACCGTAAATCAGGGTCCATTCCTTGCCGGCGGCCTCGGCCGCCTCAAGCATCGGAATGATCGGCGTGATGCCGATGCCGCCGGCGATGAACAGGTAGCGCCGCGATTCACGCATGGGGAAGTTGTTCCGGGGTTCGGAGATGGTCAGCGGTGTGCCGGCCAGCAGCGCGTGCACTGCTTTTGATCCGCCACGGGAATCCGGCACGTGCAGCACACCGATGCGCAGGTGGTCCAGCTCATCCGGCGAGGAACACAGGGAGTACTGGCGCACCAGGCCGTCGCCCACATGGACATCGATGTGTGCGCCGGGCTGCCAGGGCTGGAACGGCTGACCGTCGGCCCGCCTCAGCACCAGGGAGACCACCTGGTCCGCCGCGACGTCCACCTGGTCGACGACGGCGTCGATGGTGGCTCCTGCAGATGCACTCATGGGGTTCTTCACTTCCTTTGGAACGGCGTGCCTGCCAAGCAGGCTTCGGCCGGAGATCCGGCCGCTTTAAGGGCTTACTTGAGGTTAGGTGTTCCACGCCACAGGCGGTGCGCTGCTTTCCATCCAACGGAAAGACTGACTCATCACCGGTGCGAGGGGCCAGACCTACTGTGGCAGATGCTCCACACCCAGCCGTCGGGCGATTCCCCGCGCGGCGATGTTAAGCACCGGGACCACGCTGCCCACCGGTGCGGGACGGCCGCGGGTGACGATGCCCAGCGCCGCCACGACCTGCTTATTCGGCAGAAACACCGGGACGGCCAGGCCGTAGTTGTCAGGCCCGGCCTCCTCTTCCGTGGTGGCGTAGCCATTGGCCCGCACCCGTTCGATCTCGGCGGCCAGCAGTCCAGGGTGGGTGATGGTCCGGGGCGTGTGCGGCTCCAGCCGCTGGACAGCGGAGGAAAACAGGTCCTTGGCCCCATAGGCGAGCATGATTTTGCCCGCAGCACTTGCGTGCAGGGGCAGGCGTGCGCCCACGCGCCGGAACGGCTGGCCCGCGCCGGTCCCGGACATCCGCTCCACCAGCAGGACCTCTTCGCCGTCCAGAATGAACAGATTGACCACGTTGTGGGTGACAAAAAGGACGTCCTGCATAAACGGAGCAGCCACCTCCGCGATGTTCTGCTGCGCCGGCGCCAGCAGGCCCAGCCGCCAGATCCGCTGGCCCACGCGGTATTCGGCGTTCACCTTTTCCAGGCCGCCCCACGCCACCAACTCACCGGCCAGGCGGTGGGCAGTGGCCACCGGCAGTCCTGCACGCCGGGCCATGGAGCTGAGGCTTTGGACCGAGTGCTCGGTATCGAAGGTGCCCAACAGCGCCAGGGCGCGTGAGGTGACACTGGCCGCCTGGTGGGGGGCAGCACCGCTGTCGCCTCCCGGACGCTTGGGGACGGCTGTCGTACCCGGGCGCCGGGTGGTCCGGCCTGCCGGGGCAGCGTTTGCCATGGGTCACCCTTCTGAGTGCTGGAGAGCGCTGCACGTAACGCAGCGCTGCGTCCTGCCATTTTAGGCCCGACGCCGGTGCCCCCTGGCGCGAAAGGCGAGGCACCGGCGTCGGACATTAATGCATCCGCCGTTGGACGGCGCCGTTCAGCCGGCCACTGCGGCGAGCCCGGAGCCGCGGTAGGCTCCCAGGCCGCCGTCCACGCGGATATCCGAACCGTTCACCCAGCCCGATTCGGGGCGGAGCAGGAAGTCGATGACGGGGGCGATGTCGTCCGGGTCGCCGAAGCGGCCCAGCAGGGCGCCTGCGCCCTCCACCTTGTCGCGGCCGTGGTCTTTCTTGAAGTCCTCGAGGATGGGTGTGGCCACGGGTCCCGGGCTGACACTGTTGACGCGGATGCGCCGCGGCAGCAGCTCGGCGGCCAGGTGCTCGGTGAGGACCCGGACGCACTGCTTGGAGAAGAGGTAGGACTCGCCGGTGATCTCCTCGTCGCTGGCTACGGCCTCCAGCGCGGCAGCTTCATCATCGGCGAGCGCGAAAGCGGAGCACTTCGCCTTGACCTCCCGCCAGTTCACGGCAACGCTGGAGGCGAGGTTCACTACGGCGGCGCCCTCGACGAACAGAGGGGCAAGCGCCCGGACCAGCCCGCGGACGCCGAAGACGTTGACGGCCAGCACGGTCCGCCACGGGGCGGTGCCGGGGACCCCGGCAATGTTCGCCAGTCCCGCGATGCCATTCGGTGCCGCGGCCGCCACTGCTGTTGCAGCAGCATCGATGCCGTGCCGGCTGGAAAGGTCTGCCTGGACGAAGGTGCCGCTGAAATCCGCTGGCGGGTTACGGTCAATGCCGATCAGCGGCACCCCGCGGCTGGCGAGGATTTGGGCCGTCCTGGCCCCGATACCGGAGGAAACACCGGTGAGTACGATGGGCAGTTGCTCGTGGGACATGCAGACTCCTCGTTAGTGCGTGACGTGCTTCACTCCATAGTGGCAACCGGACACAACTCCTCCGCCTGCGCTTTCCGTTGGATGGAAAGGCCGGCCACGGATGTGACCGGTGCCATGACACTGGGATAAGAAATCCCTCCCGGCCGAAAGGACAAACCATGACGGCAGCCCAGTACGAGGTCCATGACCCGGCCACTCTCGAGCTCATTGGACACGCCCCGGAAAACACGGCAGAGGACGTTGAGCGCGCTGTTGCGGCCGCCCGCACCGCCTCACTTGGCTGGGCCGCGGACCGGGAAGCGCGCCGCACCGCCCTCCGCGCAGGCGCCTCGCTGATCCGTCGCGATCTTGATGCGCTGGCCACGCTGCTCTCCCGGGAACAGGGCAAGCCCAAGGCCGAGGCCGCAGGTGAGTTCTCCGTGGCCGCCAGCCTTTTCGAATACTATGCGGACCTCGACTGGGACGAAGCCCAGCAACTCACCCCGCGGGCCGACCGCAGCCTCGAGGTCCAGTACCGGCCTGTGGGAATCGTCGGCACCATCACCCCGTGGAATTTTCCCATCTCACTGCTGTGCGTGAAACTCGCCCCTGCCCTGGTGTCCGGCTGCACGGTGATCGCCAAACCCTCACCGTCCACGCCCCTGTCCACCATTGCGCTGGTGAATCTCCTCAACGAGGTCCTCCCGGCGGGCGTGCTGCAGGCCCGCACCAGTTCGCGGCGGACCGTAAATGTTGCCCTGAGCACCTCACCCGGAATCCGCAAGATCTCCTTTACGGGTTCCACGGAGGTGGGCATCTCCATCGCCCAGCAGGCTGCCTCAACCGTCAAGCGCGTCACCATGGAACTGGGCGGTAACGATCCTGCCATCGTCCTGGACGACGCGGACATCGCTGTCACGGCCCGCGGCATCGTAGGCAGCGCCTTCCGCAACGCCGGCCAGGTCTGCATGGCGGTCAAACGCGTGTACGTCCCGCGCAGCCGCAGCGCGGAACTGGCTGAGGCCATAGCCGCCGAGGCGGCCCGCCATGTGCTGGGCCACGGCATCGCCGACGGCACCACCATGGGCCCGATGCACAACGAGTCCCAGCTCAAACTGGTCCACGGCCTGGTCGATTCCGCCGTTGGCGAAGGCGCCCGCATCCTTACCGGCGGCAACCCCGGCTGCGACCTGCCCGGCTACTTCCTCTCCCCCACCGTGGTGATCGACGCCGAGCCGGGCATGGACCTGGTGGAACAGGAACAGTTCGGGGCGGCCCTGCCCATCGTGGCGTACGACAGCCTGGAGGACACCATCGCCGGACTGAACGCCGGGGAGTTCGGGCTGGGCGCATCCGTCTGGAGCCCGGACCAGGAGCGGGCCTACGCCACCGCATCACGCATCGAGGCCGGAACGGTCTGGGTCAACCAGCACACCCAGGTGGAACCTGACGCCCCGTTTGGCGGCTGGAAAGCGTCCGGCGTCGGCCGTGAGCGCGGCCGCTGGGGGCTGGAGGAATACCTGGAAACCCGCGTCATCAATGCCCGTCCCCACTCCTGACCCCGCAAATTTTGCAAAGGACTTTCCCGTGAGCGTCGAACTGATCACTCTTGGCACCGCCGCCGGCCCGGCCATCCGCGGACCGGAAAACGGCATCTCCAGCGCACTGGTGGTGGGCGATGCCTTCTACATGGTGGACTTCGGCCTCGGCTGCTCCCGCGCCGCCCACGAGGCCGGACTAAGGGGCAAGGATTTTGTGGCGGGTTTTGTCACCCACCTGCACTCGGACCACGTAGTGGAACTTCCCGGCTTCCTCCTGTGGAACTGGGGGAACCCGGTTGAGGGCTTCACCCGCCCCGTCTCCATCGTCGGCCCGGGCAAGGATGCCACCCGCGCCGGGGGCAGCGGGCTCTCGGGCACAGCTGAGCTAGTGTCCCACTCGCTGAAAGCCTTCTCCTACGACATCGACATCCGCGTCCATGATGAGGCGCGCCCGGACTTGGCGGCATTGGTCCGCACTGTGGACCTGGCCACGCCCGCACATAAGTCGCCGGAGGCGGCCAGGCCCTTTGACGTCTACGAGGATGACCGGGTCAAGGTCACCGGCATCCTGGTGGAGCACCCGCCCGTGCGGCCTGCCTTGGCGTTCCGCTTCGAGACCGACGCCGGCTCCGTGGTGTTTTCCGGCGACACGGCCGAATGCGACGCGATGGTTGTGCTCGCTCAAGGAGCGGACGTCCTGGTACATGAAGCCGTCAACCTGGACTTCTACGCAGGCAGGGGTTTCGCACCGGAATTCCTGAACCACCAGCGGATCGCCCACACCCCGCCGGAGGGAGCCGGCCGGGTTGCCGCCGCCGCCGGCGTTGGCCGCCTGGTCCTCTCCCACCTTGCCGGCCGGGCAGAGCCGCAGTGGTGGCGCGGCCGTGCCTCCTCAACCTTCGATGGCCCGGTAGACGTAGCCGTCAGCGGCCAGCGCTTCCGCATCGACAGCCCCGTCCTGGCCTCCGCCTAAGACGAAACTGGGAACCGCCCCTCACCTGCAGCAAGGATCAGTTTTGGCACTGCCGTCGGACACCACAACAATCGATGACACAAAGACGACGACGGACGGGGCCTGGCTTGCCGTCCTCGCGGCGGGCATCGCGGCGGCCATGCACATCTGGAAACTTCCGGCCGCCCTGGCCGGCGTCCAGGCGGATCTTGGCACCTCCCTGGTACAGGCAGGGCTGCTGCTCGGGATCATCCAGCTGGCCAGCGTGGCAGGAGGCCTGGCCACGGCCGTGGGCGGTGAAATGGCCGGCCTACGCCGGCTCCTCATCTCCGGACTCGTACTGCTCAGCGCTGCCTCCGCCCTCGGCGCGGTCGCACCCAGCACCGAATGGCTGATGGCCGCGCGCACGCTGGAGGGCGTTGGTTTCTTGCTGGCCGTCGTCGTCGCACCTGGCCTCATCCGCAAAGTGGCCCCGCCCCAGCGGTTGAACGTTGCCCTGGCAAGCTGGGCCACGTTCCAGGGAACGGCCACGCTGATTGCCTTGTCCGCGGGTGCCTTGTTCCTGCAGGTCGCCGGCTGGCGCGAATGGTGGCTGGTGATGGCTGTCCTGACGCTGCTCCCGGTGCCGCTGCTGCTCCGCCGGGTGCCCAAGGACGTGGCCCCCGCCGAGGCCGGGCTCAGCTCGGCACTCCGCAGGGTGGGCCGGACCATCGCCACGCGCAGGCCCTGGATCATCGGGATGGTGTTCGCCTGCTACACGGCGCAGTGGATGGCGGTCCTGGGGTTCCTGCCGTCAATTTACAGGTCAGCCGGGCTCGACGGTCCGTGGCCGGGCATCCTCAGTGCCATGGTAGGAGGGGTGAACGCAATCGGGGCCCTCAGCGCCGGACCATTGATCCAGCGCGGCCTGTCTGAGCGAAAGATCATTTTTTGGACCTTCCTGTCGATGTCCGCCGCGTCCGTGGCCACGTTCGCCGTCGGCTGGGAAAGCGTCGGAAGCGGAATCCTTTTTCAGTTTGCCCTCATCGCGGTGTTTTCCGCTGTCGGCGGCCTGATCCCTGCCGCCGTGACCAGTTACTCGGTGCGCATCGCACCCGCGGACGGTTCTGTTACCGCCGTGCTGGGCCTCACGCAGCAGATCTTTAATGTGGGAAACTTCCTGGGGCCGATGTTGTTCGCCTTTCTCGCCACCGCCACCGGCGGCTGGGGCACCACCTGGTGGCTGACATGTGGATTGAGCACTGCGGGGATGGCCCTGCTGGCCTTCCTGGGACGGCCTGACGGCGGGAGCATTGGGAGTGTGCGACGCTCCCAAAAGTGGCTTTCCGCCCAACGGAAAGTTCAAATGTAAGGCCGGTCACACGGGCCTAGAGTCGAGGAAACGCCGGCGAAACCGGCAAATACTCCCCTTCAACGATTGGGCAAACCGTGTCTGAAACTCCCCACATGACGCCGGGCTCCGCGACCTCCCGCGATCCCCGGACCTGGTCCCGGGCCAAGCGCAACCGCTACGGCTGGTTCATGACGTTCAGCCTGCTTTTCCTGATGATGCTCAGCTGGGCGGACAAAGCGGTCCTGGGCATCGCGGCCGTCCCCCTGATGAAACAGCTGGGCATCACGCCCGAACAGTTTGGTCTGGTGGGCAGTGCCATGTTCCTGACCTTCGGCGTGGCCCAGATCGTTGCTGCCCCCATCGCCAACAAGATATCCAGCAAGTGGATCCTGCTGGTCCTGTGCCTGCTGTGGTCCGTGGCGCAGGTTCCCATCCTGCTGTTCGCCTCGCTGCCCGCACTCTGGGCAAGCCGCCTGCTGCTCGGTGCCGGCGAGGGCCCGCTGGCACCGGTCCTGATGCACGGCATTTACAAGTGGTTCCCCGCAAAGAAGGGCGCCACCCCTGCCGCGCTGGCGTCTTCCGGCGTGACCTTGGGCATTGTGGCTTTCGCTCCGGTTTTGGCCTGGGTAATCGGTCAATTCGGCTGGCAGACGGCGTTCGCAGTGCTGGCCACTGTGGGACTGGTCTGGTCCATCTTCTGGTTCATAGTGGGCAAAGAAGGCCCTTACACGAGCCGGAAGGCCGAACAGGAACTTGACGGCATCGCCCCGGAAGAGACACCTGTAGTGGCCGAAGCCAAGGTCAGCTACTGGCGCACCATCCTGTCCCCCAGCTGGATCTTCGCCGTCCTGGCGTCCTTCTTCGGCTACTGGACCTTCACTCTGGCTATGTCCTGGGGCCCGGCATACTTCCAGAACGTCCTCGGCTTCAGCGGTCAACAGGCCGGCACCATGATCGCCCTTCCCGCAGCCTGGGGCACTATCGCCACTGTGGGCCTGAGCGCCCTGACCCAGCGACTGCACCTGAAGGGCGTTCCCACCAGAAAAGCCCGCGGCTGGGTACTCGGTGCCGCCGGAACCTTCGCCGGCGCCTGCCTTGTAGGGGCAACGATGACAACCTCCCCCATCCTGTCCATCGCCCTTATGGTCTTCGGCTTCGGCACGGCACCTGCACTCTTCGCCATCACCTACCTGGTGGTGGCAGAACTGACCACCATCGGCCAGCGAGGCGCCAACCTCTCCATCGCCAACGCTGTCCTCACCACAGGCGGCGTGTTCGCACCGGCAGTGTCCGGATTCCTGATCGGCGGAGCAGCCACCCCCGCAGACGGCTACCGTGCGGCGTTCGCCCTGGCCGGAGGGCTCATGTTGACGTTCGGCATCCTGGCCCTCGTGTTCGTCAACCAGCAGCGCGACCGCCGTCGGCTCGGCCTGGACGTAGCCGCCGGCTTCTCGCTCGAGGCACCCACACCCGTTGCTACCGGCTCAGCCATCGAAGCGGTGCCTGCGTCGATAGAGGCAGGCACCAAGGCCTAAGGCCCTACGGTCCAGAAGGCAGCGAGCGGAGGCGGCAAACTGCGGCCTCCGCTCTGGCGTGGGCTGCAAAAACACACGAACGACTTGGAAGGAACCATTCGTGCAGGATCTCAAATCCCACAGCGGCGGTGGACGAACCGGCTTCTCCGACCGCCTCCTGCGTGGTGGCATCGAGCCGGACCCGCGGTTTACCTTGGCCAACGAACGCACGTTCCTGGCCTGGATCCGCACCTCGTTGGCACTGCTTGCTGGTGGTGTTGCCGTGGAAGCCTTCATGGACGATTTTTTCGCCCCCGAACTGCGCAAGACGGTTGCCGTCCTGCTGCTGGTTCTCGCTCTCCTCATCGGGGGCGGCTCCTACTTCCGCTGGCTGAATATAGAACGCTCCATGCGCCGCAAAGCACCACTTCCGGTGCCATGGATTGCCCCGGTGCTAGCAATCGGCGGCGCCCTCGTCGCAGCCACCATGGTGGTATTCGTGCTGGTCCGCCCTGTCTGACCGTGCCTGCACAACAAGAGAGGCTAAGCCACGGCGACCCCGGACTCCAGCCGGAACGCACAGACCTGGCGTGGGGACGCACTACCCTGTCCCTGGCAGTCGCAGCCGCCGTCTTCCTTCGCTGGATGCCGCACCATGGCTGGTTCGTGGCCACGCTCGTAGCGGCCTCCGCCGTGACGGCCCTGGCTGTCAACTTCACTCGCAGGCGGAGATTTCACCGCGCCATCAACGGCATCAAGCATGAAGCAATGAGGCCCGACGTCGCTTCGATCGCCGCCGTAGCGGCCAGCGTCATCGTCCTTGCCGGTTTGGGAATCTTCACCGTCTTGTTCATCCCTGTTGAGCAATGAGCCGAACCGGAAGAGCCGCGCATGGCTTCATGCCGCCATTCCGGGCACCGCACCCACTGTCAGGCCCGCGCCCCGCGGTGCACGCCGATCAGCGTCTCCAGCGGGATCCGCGCCGTGGCCCGTTCGATCTGGGCCGAGATCCCCTTGAGGACAGGAAGGTGCCGGGTCATGGTGGAGGCGTGCGACGTCGGCAGCACCAGGCCGAGGCCGGCGCCGATCCGGCCCGTGTGGAACACCGGGACGGCGATGGAACAGGAGCCCAGCCGCACCTCCTCCAAGGTGGTGGCGTAGCCCTGCGCCCGGATCTGGGTCAGCTCCTCGGCGAACTTCCGGGGGTCGATGTGGGTGTGCGCGGTGGGCCGTTCGAGGTCGCGGTTCAGGTAGGCATCGCGGACCCAGTCGTCCTCGAACGCCAGGATGACCTTCCCGACTGCGGTCGCGTGCATCGGGAGGCGGCCGCCTACGCGGGAAGCCCGGGGCACACGTTTCGAGCCGTACACCCGGTCAATGTAGAGGACTTCGTGCCCGGCCCGGATCGCCAGGTGCGCGGTCTCACCGGTTAAGGAGAACAGGTCCTGCACGTAGGGCTGGGCCGCGTCCCGCAGTTGGCGTCCGGTGTTCTGGGCGAGCTCCCACAGCCGGATGCCCAGCTGGTAGCGCCCGTTTGGCTCGCGCGAGAGAAAGCCCCAGTCCGTCAGCTCGTTGACCAGCCGGTGCGTTGTACTGAGCGGCAACCCGGATTTCTCGGCAATGTCAGTCAAGCTCAGGGCGCCGCGGGAGGTCTCAAAAGCCTCCAGGATGGCTAGCACCTTGGACGTCACGGTGCGTCCGGGCTCACGGCTGCCGCCGGCCATGGTGACCTCCTCGTTTCCGGACGCGCCTGTCAGTGTCCGGATTCGAGTCTAGATGGGTGTGGAACTGTCGTCCCCGTTGCTGTCCCCGCCGGCGGTGAGCAGCCGTTGGCGCTGCGGCCACTCCGTGACCGATTCCAGGGCGGACAGCGCCCGCGCCATAGCCTTCGCCTCGTCCGTGAACAGGTAGCCGTGCACACGTTGGCTGCACAGCCGGAGCGCCTGCCCACGGTCCAGGCCGAACCAGTCCATCACCGTGTCGATGCCGTGCGGGCTGAGCCGCCAGGTTTTGTCGGCGTCCTTGACGATGGAGTCCTCGATGGACAGCGCGTCGCGGCGGGAATCGTGGCCGTCGATGATCTCCAGAATCGCCGGGATCTTTGTGTCGTCATAGCCGCACTTTCTGAGAATTTCGGCGGCCAGCCGCGCGCCCTCTTTCTCATGCAGCAGCACGAGGTCCGGCCGGCCGCCTCCGGGCGCGATCGCCTGCAGGACTTCCGACGGCGGCACCTGGGACCAGCCGATATCGTGCAGCATGATCGCAGGAAGTACGACGGCGGCGTCCGCTTCCGGGTGTGCGTCCAGTAGTGCGCTGGCCAGCCCGAAGGCGTAAAGAGTGTGGGCGTCATTGTTGCGCACGTGAAGCAAAGGGGCTGCGAGTTCCCACAGGGCAGCGAGATCGGGAGCCAGTGCAATCACTCCGTCCGGCTCCGCCTCGATGGCCGCCGAGACATCCTGCCCAAAGTGGTTGGCCGCTGCCTGCAACTTCGTCATGCTGCAACCTTGTTCCGTGGCGGGGTGTGGTGGCAACTAAAAGCTCCCACTCAGCGGAATCCGTCTGCCTGCAACGCGCCAGCTGCAAAAAATCATTCCGAAAACCTCCACGCGCGCCAATGCCTGAGATAGCGTAGCCACTATGGCGCCAGGGCACTCTGGGCGCCATCGCAATCCGAAGCTGTGTAGCCCACGGATAGTCGACTGTAAGGTTCGTTCGAGCAAAGGATGATGATGGCCGTTTCAATTGAGCTAGGCAAGAAACTCGACAAGGACTACGAGGGCAAGAGCCTGAAGGAAATTCTTGCCGCCCCGCCGTCCGCGCTGGCCGGCCTGACAGAGAAGCACGACGAAATTCTCGCGGGAATGGGCATCAAGAACGTCCGCGACCTCGGCAGCAACAAATACTTTGCCTTGGCAGGCGTCCTCGTGGCCCTGTCCAACCACACCGACTAAGGCTTTCAAAGAATCACCAGGAGTCCGGCCGGAACATGCTTTCCGGCCGGACTTTCCTGTTCGCGGAACCGCCTCCCGCGCCACTTAACCGATCAGCGCCAGCACGGCCCCCGCACCCACGACACCGCCGGCTTGAACCTGTATCCCGCCAAGCTTCCCGCCGCGGTGCGCGGCCACCTGGGTTTCCATCTTCATCGCTTCAAGAACGACGACGGGATCCCCCGCCGCCACCTCGGCCCCCGGTTCGACCAGCCACTTCACCACGGTGCCGGCCATGTCCGCGCGCAGCTCGCCTGGATCGGCGGCACCTGCCGGAGCGCCGCCGTCGTGCTCCCCCGCAAAGGAAACCCCCGCCGGAACGCCAGCACCGGACCGCGCCCAGCCATCCAACAGGGAAGCAGGAAGCCCGACGGCGAGGCGCCGGCCATCGACATCAACGGTGATGGTCCGCCGGGCACCGTCCGGAACGGACGTGCCGAACTCCGGATCCGCGGCGATGGAATCGGCGAAGTCCGTCTCGATCCAACGGGTGTGAATGCCCAGCGCAGTTTCGGAGGTGAAGTCCGGCGCCTGGACCACGGCACGGTGGAAAGGCAGGACGGTGGCCACACCGGTGATCTCCATTTCGGCAAGGGCTCGGCGGGCCCGGCGGAGCGCCTGCTGCCGGTTGGCGCCGGTGACGATCAGCTTGGCCAGCAGCGAATCGAACTGGGGCGCCACAATGGACCCGGAACGGACCCCGGAGTCCAGCCGGACGCCAGGACCGGTCGGTCCGCTGAACGTGGCGATGGTCCCGGGCGAGGGCAGGAAGCCGCGGCCCACGTCCTCAGCATTGAGCCGGAATTCGAACGAATGGCCCCGCGGCTCGGGATCCGCGGTGAAATGCAGCGGCTCGCCTGCGGCGATTCGGAGCTGCTCCTGGACCAGGTCCACGCCGGTGGTCTCCTCCGTGATGGGGTGCTCCACCTGCAGGCGCGTGTTCACCTCGAGGAACGCGACGGTGCCATCGGCGGCCACCAGGAATTCGACTGTCCCGGCGCCCGCATATGAGGCTTCGCGGCATACTGCCTTGGCGGCGTCGTAAATTTGGCGGGTCTGAGCCTCCGTCAGGAAGGGTGCAGGCGCCTCTTCCACGAGCTTCTGGTGCCGGCGCTGCAGCGAGCAGTCGCGCGTTCCCACCACCACCACGTTGCCGTGCTGGTCGGCCAGGACCTGCGCCTCAACGTGCCGGGGCCGGTCCAGGTACCGCTCCACAAAGCATTCGCCGCGGCCGAAGGCCACCACGGCTTCGCGGACTGCCGAGTCGAAGGACTCCTCGATCTGGTCCATCTCCCGGACCACCTTCAGCCCGCGCCCGCCGCCGCCGAAGGCCGCCTTGATGGCGATGGGCAGGCCATGTTCCTCGGCAAACGCGCGCGCTTCGGCGGCAGAAGCCACCGGGCCGTCGCTTCCTGCCACCAGGGGGGCGCCGGCGCGGACGGCGATCTCACGGGCCGTGATCTTGTTGCCCAGCTGCCGGATCGCCTCCGGGCTGGGCCCGATCCAGGTCAGGCCGGCATCCAGGACCGCCTGGGCGAACCCGGCGTTCTCGGACAGGAAGCCGTAGCCGGGGTGCACGGCATCCGCCCCGGATTCCGCCGCCACCCGCAGCAGGTTGGGGATGTTGAGGTAGGTTTCCGACGGCGCATTGCCGCCCAGGCTGTATGCCTCGGTGGCGGCGCCAACGTGCATGGCGTCGGCATCCACGTCGGCGTAGACGGCCACAGATTCGAGCCCGGCGTCCTCGCAGGCGCGGGCGATGCGGACGGCGATTTCTCCGCGGTTGGCGATCAGGACCTTGCGCATCAATGGCTCACTTTGTGTTCGGTAGCGTCGGGTGAATCGGGGGAAGTGTTGGCGGGCAGCCCGTAGCCGGGAGCCCAGCGGAACCGGATGGAGCCGCCGATGGGAATCTGCGCGGCGAGGTCCAATTGGTGGTCCACCACCACGCCGATCACGGGATAGCCTCCGGTGATCGGATGGTCTGCCTGGAACAGCACGGGCTGGCCTTCCGGCGGAATCTGGAGCGCGCCGGCAACGGTTCCCTCACTGGCCAGCTCCCCGTCCCGGCTCCGGCTCAGCGGCTCGCCGTTCAGGCGCATGCCCACGCGGTTCGAGCGCGGCGTCACCAGCCAGTCCTGGCCGCACAGGGATTCAAGCGCGGCGGCGTCGAACCAGTCACTGCGCGGCCCGGGAACGATGTCCAGAACGGTGACGCCTGCATCCGGGAACTCGGGCTGCAGCTCGGGACTGCCCACCACGTTGGAGGAAGTGGCTACGCCTGCGCCCAGCAGCTGCCCGGCGGCCAGCGGGGCCGGTCCGATCCCGGACATGGTGTCCGTGGACCGGCTGCCCAGCACGGCCTCGGCTTCCGCTCCCCCACGGATGGCGAGGTAGCTGCGGAAGCCTCGCTCGGGCGCCCCGACCGTCAGGATCTCGCCGTCCAGCAGGGCGAACGGGGTGGCCATGGGCACCTCGCGCACCTCGTTCTCGGTATCGCCTTCCTCCGTGTCTACTTCCTCGGGAAGGTCCGACGGCGTTACAACGGTCAGTGCCGATGGCGCTCCGGTTACTGCCAGCACCTGGTCGCCCACGGCCTGCACGCGCAGCCCGCCGGCAACGGTTTCGACGACGGCGGCATTGGGTTGGTTGCCCACGATCCGGTTCGCGCGGCGCACGGAGGATTGGTCCAGGGCCCCGGCGGCGGACACCCCAAGGCCGGAGTGGCCGGGGCGGCCCAGGTCCTGGATCAGGCTCTGCAGTCCCGGGGCGAGAATCCGCAGGCCGGACTGAACGCCAGCGCCTGCGCTTTCAACCGGGAAAGCGGTCTCCGCAATCTCCACGAGTTCCCGCACTGCCCGGAACTGCACGCGGTCGCCGGGCGCGGCCAAGGCGGGCTGCTCCCGGCTGAGGTCCCACATGTGGGCGGCGGTGCGGCCGATCAGCTGCCAGCCGCCCGGGGATTTCCGCGGATACACGGCCGAATAGTTGCCGGCCAGCGCCACCGATCCGGCGGGGACGGCGGTCCGCGGTGAGCTCCGGCGCGGGACTTCGAGCGCCTGGTTCTCCCCCACCATGTAGCCGAAACCCGGCGCGAAGCCGCCGAAGGCAACGGTCCAGACCTGACCTGTGTGGGCGGCCACCACTCCCTCTGCCCCCAGGCCGGTGAGGCGCCCTACTTCGGCGAGGTCTTCGCCGTCGTACACGGTATCAATGGTGACCAGCTTCCCCTCCGCATGCGACTGGACGGTCAGGTCCAGCTCCAGCACAAGCGAAGCAATCCGGCGCGCGGCAGCGGGCGAGTCCGCCTTGACCATCACCGTTTCGGCGGCGGCCAAGACGTCCACCTGGCCGGGCAGCGGCTGCTCCAGCAGGAGGGCCTGCAGTGCGAGCACATCGTGGAGCCCGGAGAGTTCGGCGAGCACCGCCGTCGTACCTACCTGCCGGACGGCGAGCACGCGGGCTGCCGTGGCGGGATTACTGACTGTTTCCATGGGGATTAGGCCGCGCCGCTCAGGCGTGGCTGCCCTGGGCGTCGTTGTGGAGCAGGCGGAGGTCCGCTTCCGGCTGCGGGTCGCGGCCCAGGCGCATGCCCACGATGGTGATGATCGCGGTCAGTGCGATGTACCCGGCGATCAGGTACCAGCCGCCGTTCGCCGCGCCGTAGAGCGCGGTGAAGATCAGCGGGGCCACGGCACCGCCGATCACGCCGGCCAGGGTGTAGGCCAGCGAACTGCCCGCGTAGCGGAGGCGGGCCGGGAACTGTTCGGTGATGAAGGCCGCCTGCGGACCGTACATAAAGGCGTGCAGGGCCAGGCCGATCACCACGCCGATGGTCAGCATCAGCACGGATTTGCCCGCGATCATCAGGAAGAACAGCGGAATGTAGAGGGCGGTGGCCGCGGCGGCAATGCCGTAGACCCAGCGGCGGTTGAAGCGGTCCGTGAGGGCGCCGGCGGCGGGGATCAGGAAGAGCTGGAACGCGGAGCCGACGAGGATGGCGGCCAGCACGTTGCCGGTGGTCATGCCCAGTTCCTTGGTGGCGTAGACGGCAACGAACACGGTGAACAACGCGTAAAGGACGTCCGGGCAGAGGCGGGAGAGGGCGGCGGCGATCAGGGCCTTGGGTTCGGTGGTGAAGACTTCCTTGATGGGCGCTTTGGGACGCTCGCCGTGGGCCTGGATGGCCTTGAATACCGGGGTTTCTTCCAGCCTGAGGCGGATCAGCAGGCCAAAGCCCACCAGGATGGCCGAGGCGAGGAAGGCCACGCGCCAACCCCAGGACAGGAAAGCTTCGTTGCTGAGCGAGGCTGCCAGGATGGCCAGCACGCCGTTGGCCATCAGGTTGCCGGCGGGCGGGCCGATCTGGGCTGCGGAGGACCAGAAGCCGCGCTTGTTGGGGTCGCCGAATTCGCTGGACAGCAGCACGGCACCGCCCCATTCGCCGCCGACGCCGATGCCCTGGGCGAGGCGCAGCAGCACCAGGATGACGGGGGCCGCGACTCCGATCACGGAGTAGTCGGGCAGCGCACCGATGAGGACGGTGGCGAGGCCGATTAGCACCAGGGTGAACACCAGGACGTACTTGCGGCCCACCTTGTCGCCCAGGCGGCCGAAGATCACGCCGCCGATCGGACGGGCCAGGTAGCCCACCGCGAAGGCCGAGAAGGACAGGAGGAGGCCCACAAACTCGTCGTTCGAGGGGAAGAAGATCTTGGGGAAGACGAGGGCCGAGGCCACCGAGTAGATGGCGAAGTCGTAGTACTCGAGCGAGGTGCCGGTGAGGCTGGCGACGTACGCCTTGAGGGCGCCGCGCGGCGGCTTCCTTGCCGCCGTCTTGGCTGCCTTGTTTGTGCTGGTCATGAGTTCCTCCGGGGTGAGGGTGGTGCGGGGTGAGGGTGGTGCGGGGGCCGGGTGCGGGGTGAGGGTGGTGCGGGGGCCGGAACGGGCTAGACGAACGCGCCGATGCTGACACCGGCGTCGCCGAGAGCGGACTTCACTGCGGTGGCCATTGCCACGGCCCCGGGTGAGTCACCATGCACGCAGATGCTTTCTGCGCGGATTTTCAGGATGGAACCGTCGATTGTCCTGACGGAACCCTCGGTTGCCATCCTTAATACATGCTCCGCCACTTCGGCGGGGTCGTGAAGTACTGCGCCCGGATGTGAGCGGGAGACGAGCGTTCCGTCCGGGTTGTAGGCGCGGTCCGCGAAGGCTTCGGACACTGCCCGCAGTCCGGCCTGTTCTGCAAGCCGCAGGACTTCGGAGCCGGGCAGGCCCATGATCGGCAGGCTGGAGTCAACCGCTTTCACGGCGTCGACCACGGCCTGTGCCTGGGCGGTGTGCGTGACAATCGCGTTGTAGAGGCCGCCGTGCGGCTTCACGTACTGGACCTTCGTTCCTTCGGAAGCGGCCAAGGCCTGCAGCGCCCCGATCTGGTAGATGACGTCATCGGCCAGTTCGGTGGGGCTGACGTCCAGGAAGCGGCGGCCGAAGCCGGCGAGGTCGCGGTAGCCGACGTGCGCGCCGATGACGACGCCGGCAGCGGCCGCCTCGCGGCAGGTCCGGCGGATGACGCTGGGATCACCGGCATGGAATCCGCAGGCCACGTTGGCGCTCGAAACCGAGCGGAACATCGCCGCGTCATCGCCCAGGGTCCAGCGGCCGAAGGACTCGCCGACGTCGCTGTTCAGGTCGATAGTTGTCATTTGTGATCCCCGTCTCATTGAGTGGTTCTACTAGAATGCACTAAATCTACGGATTGTTCAACAATCCTTCGATTCAATGATGTGACGATCATGTAAATTCTCAGGTATGGCCACTACAGAACCCACCGTCCGCTCTTCCTCCGCGGCGCCGGGCCGCCTCCGGGTATCCGTTCCTTCAGTGGCGGAGCGGGTGGCGGATGAGCTCCGCCTGCAGTTAGCCGAGGGGGCCCTGCTTCCCGGCGCCAGGCTCACTGAATCCACTATTGCGGAGGAACTCGGGGTTTCCCGAAACACGGTGCGCGAGGCCTTTGCCGAACTCGCCAGTGAACGGCTGGTGGTCCGGCACCCCAACCGCGGCGTCTTTGTGGCGAGCCTGGGGGCGGGCGACATCCACGACGTATATACAGTGCGCCGCGCCATCGAGGTCAGCGCCCTGCGCGGTGGCGGGAACCCGGAGGATGTGGCCGCCGTGCGCGCCGCCGTCGAGGAAGGCAAGCGGGCCGCGGCCGCCGGTGACGAGGAAGCGCTCGGTACGGCCAACCAGCACTTCCATGGTGCCGTGGTTGCCTTGGCGGGAAGCCGCCGGCTGAACAGCATGATGGGGCAGGTCCTGGCCGAAATGCGGCTCTTTTTCCATAAGGCCACGGTGGACGGGCAGTTCTATCACCACTATTTACGGGACAATGAGGCGATCTGTGAGGCGCTGGAAGCCGGCGAACTGGACCGTGCGGCGGACCTCCTGCTGGCCTACCTGGACCGCTCAGAGGACAACCTGGCGGACGTGCACGGGGAGGGCGGTTTGGAGTGAGCCGATAGGCTGGACCGATGAAACGCCGCCTCGCCGTCCTCTCCGCCGTCCCCCTGCTTCTCCTTATTTCCGGCTGTGGTTCGGTGCAGGAAGCGGCCGAAAACGCCGCGAATGACGCCGCTTCCAAGGTGGCCACAGCTGCCACGGACGAGGTCCGCAAGCAGGTCTGCGCAGTCGTTGAAGATGGCCTGGTGAGCGCTTCGG
This sequence comes from Pseudarthrobacter sp. TAF60_1, assembly GCF_052113505.1. Lineage (NCBI taxonomy): Bacteria > Bacillati > Actinomycetota > Actinomycetes > Micrococcales > Micrococcaceae > Pseudarthrobacter > Pseudarthrobacter sp. TAF60_1. The sequence continues at coordinate 140,806 of NZ_JBFRDI010000006.1, read as the reverse complement.
ACAGGGCCGTGTTGGGCGGGCTGGTCTCGGCCGCTGACGCTGCTGGGGTGCCGGCGGAAATTACGACGCCGCTGGGCCAGGTCGCGGAAGCGGGCGACCAGGTGCCGGCTGACTCGGTCACGGCGCTGACGGAGGCTTGCGCGGCTTAGGACTCCCGCGCCGTGGCGTTCTGCAACGACCGGGCTACTTGACGAAACGTCCGTTATCGGCTCTTCAGCACGAGCGGGGGAGGAGTCCCAAAAGGGGGTTTCCGCCCTACTCGTCGTCGTTGGCCGGTCCAGCCCAAATCGCACTGGCCCGCCAGGCAGCAGCACCCCGTTCCTCCACCGCCCGAATTATCGAGTATCCATAATCCTTGTGAAAGACTGGGATTATGGCGGGGTCAGCAGCTTTTGAGAACGAGAGCCTTTCGGAAAAGGTCAAGCGTACGATTGTGGACCGCGTCGTTGATGGTACATATCCTCCCGGTATGCGTCTCGTGGAGCTCCAGCTCGCAAAAGAGTTCGGCGTCAGCCAGGCCCCGGTTCGTGAAGCCCTGCGGGAACTGTCGTCAACGCGGCTGGTCGAAAGCATCCCCCGCCGCGGCACGTTCGTCCGGTCCGCTTCTCAGGATGACCTCGCGGAGGTCTACTTTGTGCGTCTCGCCTTGGAAGGAACTGCCGCCGCCGCCGCGTATCCGGCACTGCACGCCGACCCCTCGCCATTGCGCGATGCGTTGGCCGGTATGCGTGCGGCCGCCGCGAGGGGCGATGCCCATGGCATTGCCAAATACAGTACGGGCTTCCACCGGGCTGTTGTGGTCGCGACCGGGAACCGGCTGATGCTGGAGATCTGGGATTCCCTTCATGTCGAGGCCCGCACCATGGCCACCGTCGTGCGCGGCCACGTCGACCTGCACGCGGCGGCCGAAGCCCACGTCCCAATCTTGGATGCTTTCGAGGGCGGCACACCGGACCTCTGCACCAAGCTCGTCATCGAACATCAGCACGAGTACTCCATCCTCCCCCAGGAATAGCTGCTTCCTCCTCCCTGGGAGGGTCCGCGCTCCTTCCAAAAGACATTATCGATAATCGCTTGTGATGCCAGTCACGGGGATGTAGAGTCGTTCTCACCAATTATCGATAATCGATTCGAAGGGGAATCACTTTGAAACTCGTAACCTTCCTCCACAGCGGCACCCAGCAGACCGGTGTTCTGAACGAGGACGCCTCAGCAGTCATTGCCGTGCCGGGCGGCCAGGACCTGCTCTCACTCATTGACAACTGGGACGGCGCCGCTGCCCAGCTCGCCGCCTCGACCGGAGAAGCAATTGCCGTGGCCGACGTTGAGCTGCTGGCTCCCATCCCGCTCCCCCGCCGGAACATCTTCTGCGTGGGCCGCAACTACGTCGAACACGCCAAGGAATTCGCCAGCTCCGGCTACGATGCCACCGCAAGCGCCACAGCCCAGCCGGACTACCCGGTGGTGTTCACCAAGGCCCCCTCCACCGTCATCGGCACCGGCGCGGACGTCGACCCGCACACCGGCGTCACCTCTGAACTGGACTACGAAGCCGAGCTGGGTGTCATCATCGGCAAGGGCGGTCGGGGCATCAGCAAGGCCGACGCTCTGGATCACGTCTGGGGCTACACGATCATCAACGACGTCACCGCCCGCGACCTCCAGAAGGACCACAAGCAGTGGTTCCTGGGCAAGAGCCTGGACACCCACTGCCCGATGGGTCCGTGGGCGGTCACGCGCGACGAGGTCGGTGACGGACCCCTGGACCTGCTGTGCACCGTCAACGGTGAAACGCGCCAGAAGGCGACCACCGCGGACCTGATCTTCGACATCCCCACGATCATCGAAACGATCAGCGCCGGCATCACCCTCCAGCCCGGCGACATCATCGCGACCGGCACCCCGGTCGGTGTCGGGATCGGCTTCACCCCGCCACGGTTCCTGACCAGCGGAGACGTCGTCGAGATCAGCATCAGCAAGCTCGGCACCCTGCGGAACCGGATCGGAGAAGGACGATGAGCACCGCGACCATCCCTGCAGGACTGACCGCCGTCGGAACGAAACACCTGTTCGTCGAAATCACAGGCACCGGCGATGATGTTGTCCTGGTCCACGGCCTGGGCGGCACCACCAGCTTCTACGAGCCCCTCGTCGCCTCACTGGCCGAACGGTTCCGCGTCACCCGCTACGACTTTGCCGGGCACGGACGCTCGCCTCGGAACGGGGAACTGAGCCTGGATTCCCTGACCGCTGAACTGGCCCTGGTCATCGAATCCCAGACCGCCTCGGGCCGCGCCCACCTCGTCGCCCACTCGATGGGGACCCTCATCGTCCAGCAGTTGGCGTCAACCCGCCCTGACTTGGTCCGGGAAGTGGTCCTGCTCGGCCCGGTCCGCGAACAGGCCCTGGCGGCTAAGGACGCCACCCGGGCCCGGGCGGCCCTCGTCCGCGAAAAGGGTATGGCGGCGGTGGCTGACACGGTCGCCAACGCCGCGACCGCAGAGAAGGCAGCGATCGGGAACCCGCTGGTGCGACCCTTCGTCCGCGAACTGCTGCTGGGCCAGGACCCGGAAGCCTACGCGCAGGCCTGCGAAGCCCTCGCGGCCGCGACCAACCCGGACCTGTCCAGGGTCCAGTCCAAAGTCCTGCTGCTCACCGGCAGCGAAGACAAAGTCAGCACCCCGGCCGCCAACGAGGCCATCGCCGGCGAGCTGGGCCAGGCTGAACTTCTGGTCGCCCCGGGCACTGGCCACTGGACCGTTCCCGAGGCGCCGGATTTCGTCACCGCCGCCGTCCTGGATTTCCTCACGGGCTCCCCGCTCAAGCCGGACACGAAGAAGACGTGCGCCTGCACCAGCCCCAGCCCGGGCTGCCAGTCGCGCCGCCAGCAGACCATCACCATGCAGATCCGCAAAGCCCCCTAACAACCCGCACCACTGTCTCCATCTCAAGATAAGGACAACGAAGTCATGTCGAAAACCCTCTTCACCAACGTCAACATCCTCGACAGCACCGGCGCCCAGCCCTTCCTCGGCGAAGTGCTCGTCGTCGATGAGCGCATCACCGACGTCCGTCCCGGCACCGGGAACCTGCCCCGCGAGGGCGCCCGGGTCATCGACGGCCGCGGCCAGACCCTGATGTCGGGCCTGTGCGACGCGCACACGCACTTCACCTGGAACGACGGGGACCTCAACAGCCTGGAAACCATGAACGTTGAGGAACACCTGCTGCACACCGTCGAGTCCGCCAAGTACTACATCGACTACGGCTACACCATGTGCTTCGGTGCGGCCAGCGCCAAAAAGCGCCTCGACGTCGTGGTCCGCGACGCCATCAACGCCGGCCGGATCCCAGGCCCCCGCTACCTGGCCAACGGGCAGGAAATCGCCACCACCGCTGGGGACCTCGTACCCGGCATCACCCAGATCGCCGACGGCGTCGAGGAAATGCGCAAAGTGGTCCGTGAAACCATCGGGCTCGGCGTGGACCAGATCAAACTCAGCATCTCCGGCGAGGAAATCACCGGCTCCAAGGCAGCCACCGACACCTACATCACCGAAGAAGAACTCCAGGTCGCCGTCGACGAGGCACACCGCCGGCACGTGCGCGTCTGCACCCACGCCCGCAGCCGTGACTCCGTCCTGATCTCCCTGAAAACCGGCGTCGATATGATCTACCACGCCTCCTACATCGATGACGAGGGCATGGACCTCCTCGAGGCCGCCAAGGACCGCGTCTTCGTTGCCCCGGCCATCAACTGGCTGGTCGCCACCCTCGAGGACGCCGAAGCCTTCGGCTACTCCCACGAGGCCGCCGAACAGGCCGGCTACGCCCGTGAACTCGAGATCGCCGTCAAGGCAATGCAGGAGATGCGCCGCCGCGGCATCCGCGTGCTGCCCGGCGGAGACTACGGCTTCGCCTGGACACCCCGCGGCACCTACGCCCGGGACCTGGACCACTTCGTGAAGCTCTTCGGCTACACCGAAATGGAAGCCATCATCGCCGCCACCGCCCTCGGCGGGGAACTGTTCCAAAAGCCCAACGAACTCGGCAAGGTCCTGCCCGGCTTCTACGCCGACATGATCCTCGTCGACGGCAACCCCCTCGAAGACATCACCATCCTGCAGGACCTGAACAAGATCACCGCAGTGATGAAAAACGGCGAATTCCACCGCGAACCGGCCGACAACACCCCGGCCACCCCCGAAACCGCCGACCCCGCCGACCTCGCCCTGACCCACCTCTAACAAGCACCCACGTTGTATGGCCCCGGCTTTCCGGCCGGGGCCACACAACAAAATTCATCCCGTCCGTGTAGGGCGAATATCCCGCATTCTGCACGCAGAGAAGCGGGCACCATCCCTTAGCTTTCCTTTTCAAAAAGACAATGACGCCATTTTGACCCTAAGGAACCACCCATGAAGCCCCTCGTCATCATCGGAATCACCGCCGGAATCCTCGCCGGCCTCTGGACCCAATTCAGCACACCCCTGGGCCTGATCACCTGGGTCGGATTCCTCTCCTGGGCATGCTTCTTCGCCGCCGGCGGAAAACGCGCCGGACTCCTCAAGACCATCCCCGGCAACCTCTCAGGAGTCCTATGGGGCGCCGTCATCCTCTGGGCATCGGCGAACCTACCCATCCCCGGCGCGCTCGGGATCTCGGTCGCCATCGCAGCCTTCGCCATGTGCGTCCAGGCCCGCTGGAGCGTCCTCAGCTTCATTCCGGGAGCGTTTGCCGGATGCGCCGCCTACTTCGGCACCACCTTCGACGCCGCCGGTACCTGCCTTGCCCTGATCGCCGGCGCCTGCCTCGGCTGGCTCTCCGAATACACCGCAGGGCTCCTGACCACCCCCAGTAAGAAGAACCAGACGCCCGCACCTGTCGCGGACACCCAACCCGTCGGCTAACACAACAGCAAAGGCCGCCCCACCGGCCAACCCCTCCCAGGTGCCACCGGCCCGATCCCCGGCTGCCGGTGGCACCTGGCACCGACCCTGCCCGCCACCACCTAAAGGAACCGTGATGAACGCACTAACAGCTCATGCAACCACCGGGTCCTTCCCGATCGAGCACAGAACCTTCACCCCCCAGCCAGTACAGGCCATCCGGGTCGATGACTGGTTCCGCCTCCCCACAGCAACCGTGGAAATCCGCCGAAACGGCACCTACGTCAGAACCGCACGCGTCGAAGAAGCCACCCCGGACTCCCGGATGCTGTGGCTCTCACCCGAAGGCGTCGACTCACGCATCCTCATCGACAAACTCGACGGATACGAAGTGTGGATCGACCGCGAACAGCACTACTACTACATCCAGCAACACCGGTAACCGAAGGAGGCAGCCATGACTACCGTTACCGAACGGCCCGGCACCATCGACCCCACCCACGTGCGGGACGTCATGTCCATGGTGCCCACCAGCGTCACCGTCGTCGCCGGCCAGCCTGAACTCACCGGGGAACGCGCCGCCATGATCGTCGGATCATTCGTCTTCATCTCCCTGGACCCGTGCCTGGTCGGCTTCTTCGTCGGCCACGAGTCCTCCAGCTGGCCACAGCTCAATAAAGCCACCGTGCTCGGCATCAGTACACTGGGCTCCGGCCAGGGCGCCTTTTGCCGCAAGCTGGGTAAAAAGGAAGCCGACCGCTTCGCCGACCGATTCTGGACCCACGGAGCATACGGTGCCCCACTGGTCACAGGCGCCGTCGCAGCCATGGAATGCCAAATCGAGAACGTTACCCCCATCGGGGACCACGCCTTCGTCCTCGCCCGAGTCCTGGGCCTCAGCACCGGCAGCCTTACAGACCCCCTCGTCTTCCAAAACCACGGATTCTCCGGCCTCCTCCCCCACTGAGAAACGGCACGTGCGCCTACTAAGAAGCGGCAAGGAGCGAATATCAGGTTGGAGTGACACCCAACCTGGCATAGGACGGCTTGGTTTGGTGCCCAGAAAATAAGGGACTTAGATCTGGGTCCACTTAGAACTCGGTCGCGCCCCCGCCCACACCCGGGGACAATCCCTACGGGATATCCACCGCTACTGCTGCAATGGGAGCTAGCGCAATGGCTCCCGACTTCCAGCCGTGGATAACCCGAATTGACCCCAATTGTGGACGGAACAGAGTCACCCCGGCGCAGTTTGTCCGAACCTCGTCAGGTTGACGGAATCGCCATTATCGGCTCGTGAAAACGGCAGGGGGAGGGAGCCCCGGAAGGGGCTACCGGTGTACGAGTCGTCTTGCTCTACCACGGGTCATGGCTGCCCAGTCTGCTTCCTTCATGTCCCGGTTATGGAACCGGGAAGCGCCGTCGTTCTTTCACACCAACCCAGTACTGGTTTCAAAAACCGCTGGGCCCGAGGATAGCGTGTTGTTCTTCGGCCACGACTTTCCGTCGAGAGGTATCGAGGCATGCAGCTGGCGAAGCCTCGCTGGGTTCGAAAAAGCTTCCTTAGGGGATGGCATACGGTCCAGTAGCGCTAGCTGGAGGCAATTCAGGGGTGAAAAGATACAGAATATTCCTTGTGGTTAGTCCTTAACCATTTCCAAGAGCCGAATCCGGGCCGCACTGACTTTACCCCCCGGCAGAACCTGAAGCCGCTCGTCCCCGTTGAGGAAGCGACCCTCCTGCCAGCCCTCCTTCGTCAGCCTCAATTCACGGACCGAGTCGACTTCGAGCTCCGATCCTTCCTTGTGAAAGTCAAGCAATGCACCTTGGCCCACGACAACGTATTCCAAGTGGTCTGTCGCGATGATGAGACCGAACGCGCGCGCATCGCCGGGCGTCTGCCCATGCCCCGCGGCAAGTGTTTCACCTGGCAGTTCCGGGTCTGGCGGCAGAACCACTCCGACGTCGAGGAGCATCGCGCTGTACAGCTTGGCAGCGTTTCGGACGGTAACGGAAGTGCTGCCCAGGGTCGAAGTGACCATGTTCTCGTCCGGTTCCAGTGCGAAGCCAAAAATCCGGCCATTACGCTGGGCGTCGACGATGTCGTTGGTGAGGGCAATCATGGCTTTGCAGGCTTCACCGTATTGGTTGCCTTCCCGGCCGTCCTCCAACCCGAAGACGTGATAGCCGAACCCGTTGAAGCGGCCTACAGCCAGGAAGGCATCACCAGCGCGGAACTTGGCTTCCGGTATAAAGAGGGGGTTGTCCGCCGAAGCGTACTGTGCCATCACCTCGGCAGAATTGGAAACATATATATCCGGTGCCAGGAAGTCAAGGGCAGGCGCCGCGGCCCGCCAGACGGGCAGCATTTTGGCTGTCGGTCCCCCGCTCGGGTACATGCCTGGCGCATCCTGCCCCGTCTGCGGGCCGAGCCATGCGTTGGCGAAAGCGGGGAGGGCCAGGATCTTCTTGCCGGCTGTGGCCAACCTGCCCACGTAGGATGCAAAAGCCCAGGCCATGAAGACCTCGTCAGCGACCGTGTTTCCGTCACCGAAGTGCTCAGCCCAGCTCCTTTCCTCATCGAGGGCCGACATTAGGACTCCGGACACTCCGGGGTCAAAGGAGGCAGGATCGTTTGCCAGTGCCTTGCGAAGCTCCTGCGGGATGGGGGACTTCCACGCAGCCTCGGCAAGGGGGTTGCGATCCCTTCCGACCCCGAGCAGACCGACCTCGTTTTCGATCTGAACTAGGATCACAGTGTGCTCCCGGTCGGTTGAGGCAAGGTGGTTCATGAAGGCGCTGTATGCCGCTTTGTCTGCCTCGAGGAGATCATCGGAAAAGACAGATAGCGTGGGCCGAGGCATTGACCCTGCATACGAAAACGGTGTTGCCATCGGCTTGGGTCCCCGATCGGCGCGGGGGAAGCGTTCCGGGTCGCTCCGGACCCACGTCGGCGCGTACGTAGAGGACGCATTTTTAAAGGCACCGAACCAGATCAGCACCAGCCGCATGCCTGCCGTGCGGGCGTCTTCCAGGAGCTCATCAAGAATGGAGAAGTCAAAGCTTCCTTCAACAGGCTCTACTTGGTCCCAGGACACCGTGGCAATCACGGTGTTGGCGCCTGATCGGGAGACTTTGTCCCATACGCCAGCCATGTACTGCCGGTCGGATGAGCTTGAGTTGTGCAGTTCACCGCCGAGGCAAAGATAGGGCATGCCGTCGACTATGAGCCGGGTATGGCCATCCTGATGGTCAAGCCGGGGAATGTCGTTCATGTGGAGCTCGCTTTTCTCGATGTTCTGGCGAGATGTGGGCTGGTAGGTGGCCAGGAGTTCGGTCCGCCAGACGTCTGTGTGCTGTTTTCAAGACCGCCTCCATCTCGACGCAGTCAGCCGGGAGAGGACGGGGTTCTTCTTGTAGGTCGCCCCGATTCGCCCTTGGGGCTCCGGAGAGCAAACGTCAGACTCTGGCATCTGCTAGTGCGCGCACACGTTCTGCCATTATCCAGGAGCGCGTCCGGGGGCCTGTGTTCACCTGCGAGAGAACGTCAGGCATCTAGAGAGCGGTATTGAAAATTGCGGAAGCGCGCGTGACCTGTGCCAGCCACGTACAGGGCTGGTCGAAGGCTGAGGAGCTCGTCGGCTGTGTTCGTGTTGAATCCGGTCACGTCGTAACGGAGGCCGTGTCTGGTCCATGTGGTTCCGTCGGTGCTGTAGTACTGGGTCACGATGTGTTCGTCGTTCACGATACGGAGATGCAGGACATTCGTGGAGGGTGCGGGTTCCTGCCAATAGGGAACTGGCCGGCCTGCCCGGTAGCTTGTCATGCGGTCCCCGTCGTGGCCCATCCCGCAGAACAGGCGGTCGCTGTAGTAGAGCAGTAAGCCGGCCTGCGCGCCGCCTAGTAGTTCCATCTCGACGCTGATTTCATAGCGCCGGTCGCCGACGATGCAGGTCAGGGGTGAGCTGTCCGATGGGCTGGTTCCGCGGGCCTGGAGAACGAGCCCATCGTCCAGCGAGGCACGGAGATACTCGTCCTTTGATGGGGCGTGGAAGGACCACTGGATACCGAAGCGCTCCTCCGTGAAGTCGTCGGATAGAGGGATTCCGTGGGACCGCTCCCCTGATGGTTCAGTAGGCGCAGGCAAGGGCCTTGAGAGGTCGCTTCCGGCTGCCCGGGGCCAGTCGTCGTCCCATTCGATGGGCTCCAGGAGCGTCTGCCGGCCCAGGGTCGTGAAGCCGTTTTCGTATCCGTGGTAGATGCTCCACCACTGCCCGTTTGGTCCTTCAAACAAGGTGGCGTGGCCCTTGCTCCACCATGGCTCGCTGGCGTCCCAGGTGCGGATGATCGGGTTGGCCGGGCAATCCTCCCACGGTCCGTTGACTGATCGTGAGCGGGCGACGGTGACCATGTGCCCTGTTGGAGGACCCGCAGTGCCGCCGACTGCCGTCGTGAGGTAGAACCAATCTGCTCGGCGGGTGAGTTTGGGTCCCTCGAGGGCATAGGCTTCCGTAACCCAGTCATCGGGGTAACGCCAGCCGTCGTACACATGCTCCACTGGACCGTCCGTGGCGAGACCGTCGGTGCTCAGCCTTACACGGCTGACGCCACTGAGGAATAGGTAGCGGTGCCCGTCCTCGCCCACGACATGTCCGGGATCAATATGCCCGGATATCCCAAGGTTGATTGGTTCACTCCATGGGCCCTGCATGTTTTCGGCATGGATGACGTAGATCTGCGGTGGTGCTGATGGATCCGGGGAAACGGCTGTTGGAATGATCGGGACGTAGATAAAGTACCGGCCGTCGACTTTGCACATGTCAACTGCAAAGACGTTTCCGATGGGTTCCGGCAGGGCGGGGCCCAGCGGTTTCCAGTTGAGCAGGTCCTGCGAGTGCCAGATGATGAGGCCGGGTGTCGATTCGAAGGAGGAGAACGTGAGGTAGTAGTCGTTTCCGTCTCGCAGAATTGCCGGGTCTGGGTGGTCTCCGGCGAAGACAGGGTTGATAAATGTCCTGTTGCCAAGATCGGCTTTGCGCTGGCCCTCAATCCCCCTTGCCGACCTGACGGTGCTCGGGGCGTCTAATCCGGTGCTCATAGGGTGGCCTTTCCTTTTGCCAAATATTTTCGTGAAAAGTGCAGTCTCGTCTCGTCCAAGGTCGGTTGCGACAGGTTCTGCCGCCGACACTATTTCTCTGGCGGGCAAGACTCTTCCGTTGGGCAGCGTCCGCTGGTACACGGAAGGCCACATTAACAGCCGTTTTCTGATCTGAGCCTCCGCGCCATGAGTGCGAGAGCTTCGTCCACAGGCTCGAAATCTTTGGACAGGTTCAGGAAGCCATGCAGGACTCCCTGGACCATGACCTGCTCAGTATCGACGCCAGCGGCGGCAAGCGAGGCGCTGAACGCCTCACCGGACGCCCGTAAGTCGTCGTATTCTGCATTGAGTACCAGTGTTGGCCCCAGCCCTGTTAGGTCGGCACCCCCGGGCATGGCATACGGGGAATCTTGCGGGCGCGTTTCACCCAAATAGTTCTCCCGCGTGGAGCGGTGAAATTCCGGAGGTATTTTCAGGCAAGGCGGCAACTCCGCGCGTGCAGCCTGGAGCGATTTCGACGGGGCGGGGAGGTCAAAGTGCACGTTTGGATATACCAGTATTAGGTGCTCGGGCAGCCAGTCATCTTCGTCCCGGAGGCGCAATGCCGCGGATGCGGCCAGGTGGCCGCCGGCGCTGGCGCCTCCCAGAGAGACGGAACGAATGCCAAGATACTCCAGATTGTTTCGGACCCAGTGAACAGCCGCGACCACATCGTCCAAGGGGATGGGGTAGGTGATCCCGTCAACGGCGAGCCTGTAGTCCACGCTCACCACCACTGCACCTGCACGGGCGGCTAATTCCCTGGCCGTCCAGTCAGCTTCGTTCATGTCGAGGTCGCCGAACTTGAAAGCGCCCCCGTGGACCCACACAAACCCTGTGCGACGCGCCGATGGCTCATCGTCAGGCCAGTAGATCCGGACCGGGACCGGGCCATGCGGCCCCGGAATGCTTACCTCATCAGTAGCCACCTGGGGCGGCCGCGTGGCATCAGGATATGCATCGAACGCCTGCAAACGGGCGAGCAATTCGGGGTCTTCCAAGGCCTCCCTTATGGAGGGGATCCCGTCCAGCAGCGGGAGACGGGAGGCGATCTCCGGGTGAAAAGGCACTCAATTTCCTTTCGTCAGCGGGCTTGGGGCCGCAGAATTTCGTATGTCCCGCAGCGGCACTGGTTCCGCCCGAACCTGATCACGGCAGTTGCGCCTTGAATGGCAACGCCGGAATGCCGGCTTCATTGCAAAGGTCGACCTGATAGTAGCTAGTCCATGCAAAGCTCAGTTCTGACCCGGGAGGTACGGGGGCGGTGAGTAGCAGCCGGTTGGAGGATACTGCCACTTCGTGGACCGGTATGTTTTCCCCCTGAGGTGATCGAATCTCCAATGGGAGGGGATTCCCGCCCCAAGTGAGTTCTTCTACGCTATGGAACGTGATTTCTACGCCGGTGTCGGTTCGTTTGGCACTGTCGAGGGCGGGGGCGTCAGCAGCGACTGTTTGTCCGTAGACATGGCGCTGTGCGAGCAAGGCGAGGCGGGTCCCTACCGGTTTCTTATTTTTGGGGTGGATGTCACGTTCGGCACCGACGTCGGACGTGCTGGCCATCCAGACCTGATCGACTGATTCCGCGACTTTTGCTTGCTGCTCACGGATCACAGGCACGTGGTTGGCATCCCCATAGGGCGAGCCGCCGAAGGGTGCGAGCTGGGTTATCAGAAAGGGAAGGTCCGGTGTTTCCCACGCCTCCCGCCAGCTGTCGATCATGCTCGCCAGGACGGCCGAGTAAAGGTCGGGGTGGGTTTTGTCGGACTCACCTTGATACCAGATCACCCCTTGAACGGGGTAGCGGGAGATCCGGCTCACCATCGTCGCGAACAGCCCGCCTGGCCGGTTGGGATGCAGCTTACCCATCGTGGGCATCTGGTTGGCAATGAAGACGGGAATCAGTTCCCGCTCTTCTTCTTCGCTCATCCCATCGCGCATAACGCGGTACAACACGGCGTCGGCGAAGGGGTCGGTCCTGTCGCTCATCTTGTGGACCCGGAAAAGCTCGGCCTCCTGGTCCGGATCAAACTGCCTGAGGCCGCGTTCATAGTCCTCTATCCAGGCTGATCCGGGGCCCTCCGCAAGTTTCTCCGGATCTGTCCACGTGCAGGCGGGTGTACCACCCCAATTGCAGCCCACAATGCCAACGGGTACCTGGAGTGAGTTCTGCAGTTGTTCTGCGAAGTAGTAGCCCACGGCAGAAAAGTAGCGAAGGTCCTCCGGTGTGCAGGTCCGCCACTTACCGTAAAGTTTGTAGTCGTGCTCGTTTTCCTGCCCCGCATAGGAGAGTTTGGGAACGTCGAAGAATCGGATGTCCGGGTTCATTGGGCCCGAAAACACCTGTTCGCGGTCCGCGTCGAACTCAAGATTGAATTCCATGTTCGACTGTCCTCCTCCGACCCATACCTCGCCGATCGCAACGTCATGGATTTCGAGGCTCTCCATGCCGTCGGACAGGGTAAGGGTCAGGCCTCGGGCTGCCTCTTGGCCGTCCAGCCGGAGCACCCAATTACCGTCCCGGTCCGTCCTGGTGCTGCCGGAGGTGAGATCGCCAAGGGTAGCGACTACGTTGGCACCGGGCTGGCCGGTCCCCCAGATGAGGAGCGGACGACGGCGTTGCAATACCATGTGGTCTTGAAAAATTTGTGCTGCATGCATAGGGCTACGTTTGACTTTCTGGGGATCGGAATCCCTGAGGGCCGCCGTCTCCGTAGGAGGGCGGGGTGGAACTTATTCGAACATGTCGGCCATCTGTCTTCTCCACGCACTGTCGAAGCTGGACCCCGTCCTGTCGTAACCAAAGAACGTCACCGTCGGTGGTCGTGGCGTCAACAGTTCCCCGGGCGAAGAGCTTGTCCCTGTCGTAAATGTCGACGACCAAGCCCTCAAGCCGGGTCCAGTCGTCAGCCGGTTGCCAGGGGGTGTTTCCATCCATCAGATTGGGCGTCACGGGGATTTCACGTGCGTCAGCTCTTGATGCCACCGGCGTATCCCTGCATCAGCTTTTTCTGCGCAAAGGCGTAGAAGGCCAGCACGGGTGCCATGGCGATCAGCACCACTGCGAAGCTGAGGTTCCACTGCGAGACGAGGCTGCCCACGAAGTTATAGACGACCACCGGCAAGGTCATGTAGGGGGAACCGTTGAGGAAGATGACGGCGGTGAAAAAGTCATTCCAGACAAGGAGCCCGGACAGTATGGCAACCGTGCCGGTGGCAGGGCCCATGAGAGGGAAAATTACCCGCGTGAAGATCTGGAAGCGGCTGGCGCCGTCCAGCGTGGCAGCTTCCTCGTAGTCTCTTGGCAGCCGGCGGAAGAACCCGGAGTAAAGGAATACGGAAAAAGGCATGGTCATTGCTGTGTAAATGACGATCATTCCCCAGGGGCTGCCGATGAGTCCCAGGCTGCGTGCTCCGATATAGAGCGGAAGGATCCCGAGCTGGGTTGGCAGGACGATCGCAATAAGGAAGATTCTGAAGATCCTGTCGGAGAGCTTCCGGGTGCTGCGGGCGAAGACGTATGCTGCGGCAGAAGAGAGCGCGATGAGCAGGAGTACGGTGCCGGTGGTAATAACCAGGCTGCTGAACAAACCCTGGTACACATTGCCGGACTGGCTGCCGGTGGGTGAGAGGAGCTGGATGAAATTGTCGAGTGTCGGGGCCGGGGGGAAGGAAAAAGCCGACGTGGTAACGACTTGGTCAGTCGTTTTCAGAGCGGTGCTGATCAAAATCCAGAAGGGAAGCAGGAGAATAATGGCAGCACAAATGACGAGGACTTCTCTGAGGAGCGACCATTTAGTATAGCGATGCATTTTAGTCTTCCCTAACTGCACGGTCACGCGCGACGAATTGCTGGATGAGGGCGAGAATCAGGATAAAGACCGTCAGGACGAGTGCGGCGGCTGCGCCTAAGCCGAATCCTCCGTAGATAAATGTCTGTGAATACACCTGGGTCGCCAGTGTCTGGGTCGCATCCCCTGGCCCACCGCCGGTCAAGGTCAAGACCTCGTCGAAAACGGTGAGCCCTTGGATGAGGGTCAGTACCGTCGCGATGGTTACCGATGGCTGGATGGTGGGAAGTGTGATGTTTCTGAATGTTTGCCATATTCCAGCTCCGTCCAGGGCTGCGGCTTCTTCCAATTCCACCGGTACCGTGGCGAGACCGGCCAGATAGATCACCATGACAAATCCGATGCTCCGCCACACCATGACGGCCAAAATACACCACAGCGCCAGGGCGGGGTTGGCCAGCCAGTCCTGCTTCAGACTTCCCAACCCCATGAAGGTCAGAAATTGGTTGAGCGGTCCGTCGTAAGCGAAGATAAATTTCCAGATGAACGAGACAGCGACTGAACTCAGGACCACGGGCATAAAAATCAGGGCGCGCAGAAAGTAGCGGCACTTCAGCGTGCGGTTCAGCGCCAAGGCGAACGATAACCCGAGGAGGTTGGTGAAGACCACAAAACCGGCGGCCAACAACAACGTGTTGCGGACGGAGCCCAGGAGTGCCTGGTCGCGGAACACGTGGATGAAGTTATCGAACCCAACAAAGTTGAAATCGCCCAGTCCGGTCCAGTCGGTAAAGGCGTAGAACGCTCCCACCGCCGTCGTCAGGTAGGTGACGACGAGCGTCAGGGCGACGGCTGGAAGTGCCCACCACCAGCGGCCGAAACCGACCCCGGCCGTACCCGTCCGCTTGGCTGCGATGGGCTCGTCAGCGTTGGTTTCAGGGGGTTTTAGTGTTCCGTTGGTAATAGTCACTGTCTTATCTTCCTTGTTCTTGCGCGAGGTGAGAGGTGCCGGCCAAATGATCTTGGCCGGCACCTGTCCGTTAGTTGCCCCAGGCTGCGTCCATGTCCTTCAACACGTCGTCCGGCGATTTCTGTCCGGTAATCATGGCCGTGATGCCCTTCCCGAGGCTGGCGTAAACCTTTGCGGAAGGCCACTCGTTGTACCCGAGCGGGCGGACGGTGTCTTGCTTATAGAAGTCGGCAATTGGCGCGTAACCTGATGGCAGCTGGTAGTCGCCGAGGTTGACGGGAATCGCGCCCAGACCCTTCGCCAAGGCTTCAGCGCCTTCTTTTGCCGTCAGGGACTTGAGGAACTTTTTCACGAGGTTCGGGCTCTTGGTCTTGGCGTTACCCGCCAGGGCAAGCTCGGACGTGGTGCCCAGGTACGTCTGTGATGCACCCGGGGCCGGCATGGGAAGGATCACAGGACTTACGGCACCCTTTGTGGCGTTGGCGATAGCCGTGGTGGCCGCGCCGGGTGCGAAGAATCCGAGCGCCTTGCCCTGGCCCATCCCGCTGTTCAAGGCATCGAAACCGGCCCCGGCGGCACCATCCTGGAAGCATCCGGCATCAAACATCTGCTTGACGCCTCCGACAGCTTGCTGCCAACCTTTGTCCCCCGCGAACGTCGTCTTTCCCGCGATACGGTCAGCATTCCATTCGGGGTTGGGACCGTAGACCGTTGATGAGGCGAGTGCCATGGTGAGGAGTCCAGGGTTTCCGGGGACGGTGCCCGCCAGTGCCGTGAGAGTCACGCCCTTATCGCGGGCGACAGTGCACTGTTTCAGGAAATCCTCGAAGGAGGACGTCGCATCCAGCTTCGCGCCGATTTCTTGTGCCTTGGCTTGATTGAAGATCAGGCCGGCCGGCATGTTGGCAACGGGAACTGCATACACTTTGTCGTTGTATTTGAAGAGCTTCTCAATGCTTTTTGGAAGCGTTGTGCTGAACTCGGGGTCGTTGAGTTCCAGAAGGAGGTTTGCTTTCGCGAAGCCGGTCATGGATCCGGTTTGGCCTTGTCCCGAGAATATGCTCAGGACATCAGCAGCGGTTCCGCCCTGCAGCTGGGTCGTGATTGTCTGCGGCGCGGTTTCCGTGGGCAGCTTGACCAGTTCAATTTTGGTTCCCGGGTTGGCTTTCTCGAAGGTCGCAGCAGCGTCCTGGTAGAAGGTGTCCGTGGGGTTGATCTGGGAAAAGGCAAATTTGATTGTCTGGGGTTCGTTCTCCGGGGAAGCTGTTTGGCTCGAACTTCCACAGCCGGACAAGACAATGGTTGCTGCGACGGCCGTCGCTCCGACTGCGAGCCATCCCCGCGGGGAGTTGGACACGTATGACATGGGTAACCTTTCAAGACATCATTGTCGAGGGTCGACCTCGCGGTAACGCAAGCCCTCTGTGGTTCAGCAGCTCGTTTCGATGGAGCCGCTTTTCTAGTAAATCCAAGTAGACCCAAGATCGCCGGGCCCGTCCACGCGACTTTGCTTATGGTCCTCATTGACGGAAATGATGGGACGGCTCGGCCAGAACCCATGGTGAGGCCGTCCTCGATCAGAAGGCCGGGAGCCGGAGCCCCACGGGCCTTATCGTCAGCGTTCGCGGGACTACGACGGCGCCCTTTGCTGCCTACGTCGAAGCGGACAACATCCCGTTGAGCGGAATTCGCTCCCTCGACAGGCCTTGACACGGCTGATCGGAGGGACCGATGGCGCGGGCTGAACAGCCGGGGCTCAATGGTGCTGCCGGCGACTAGGTCGTTGTTTCAGGAACGCCTGGGTACCACAGACGTTGGGTCCAGTATGGGAACGGGGTGGCCCGGAGGGTAGTTCCTCGGCTCGGCTCGGTGTCCAGCCGCCCCGCTGCCGGGGCCTTCCTCCCGCTGCCACCGCCCAAGGGGGAGGTGTTACCCGAGGGGGTTGAGCCGCGATGCTATCCGGTTCAAGGCCTCATCAACCGGTGCCAGTGCTCTTGGCAGATTCAAGAACCCGTGGAAAACTCCCCGGATCATGACCTGTTCGACATCAACACCGGCGGCCGCGAGGGAGGCGCTGAAAGCCTCACCGGAGGCCCGCAGATCGTCGTATTCTGCATTCAGCACAAGTGTTGGACCAAGGCGGTCCAACGCTGCTGCGCCTGGGGTTGCATAGCCTGGCGGGTTTGACCTGACAGCCCCCAGATAGTGGTCCCAGGCTGATTCGAACATCTGCCCTGAGGGGCGCATGGCTGGAACGATCTCCCTCAGTGCACGGGTAAGTGACGCGGAAGGGGCAGGGAGATCCGGATGCATGAAGGGATAGGCCAGAACCAGATTCTCCGGAGTCCAGCCATCCTCGTCTTGGAGACGCAAGGTTGCGCCGGTGGCCAGGTTGGCACCCGCACTCGCGCCGCCGATTGAAACAGCATCAATGCCCAGATCCGCAGCATTTGCCCTGACCCAGCGCACGGCTGCTGTCACGTCGTCCAGGGGAACCGGGTAACTGATGCCGTTCCCTGCCAGGCGATAGTCGACGCTGATAATTACAGCGGATGCACGGTGGGCCAACTCGCGGGCGGTCCAGTCCGCTTCATGCATGTCCAAATCACCAAACATGAATGCACCGCCGTGCATCCAGACAAATGCGCGCCGCTTCTGCCCCGGTTCGCGCTGGGGTGAGTAAATGCGTACCGGAACACTGCCGTGGGGTCCGGGAAGCAGCACGTCCCTGGTCGGAAGCATGGGGGGCAGGGACGCATCAGGGTAGGCCCCGAACTCCTCCAGTTTGGCCCGCATTTCGGGGTTTGAGATGGCGTCGTCCAGGGATGGTATTCCGGCTAGAAGCGGGAGCCTGGATTCAATGTCGGGGTGAAGCGGCATGGATGTTCCTCAGTTGTGTCGTGGCATGTGGGGTAAGGGCAACCATTTGTCATTGGGTTAGCCGCAGGACGTGGTGGGCTGTGTCGTCCAGTCCACCGCCGATGTAAATATCGAATTCGCCGGCCTCCACGAGGTATGAGCCTTCGTTGTCCCAGAATCCCAGGTCTTCCCAGCCCAGGGAGAACTCGAGGGTCTTGGTCTGGCCCGGGTCGAGGCTGGTGCGGGTGAACGCCCGCAGCCGCCGTACCGGCTGGGCCAGCGATGCAGTTCGGTCATGGATGAAGAGGAGTGTGACTTCGTCTCCGGTTCGGTTGCCGGTGTTGGTCAGCTGGATTTTCAGCGATACCTTCGTCCCGCTGTGCAGAGCCTCCAGGGGTAGCTCTTCCGTGGCCAGCTGGGGCTGGCCGTAGCTGAAGGTTGTGTAGCTCAGGCCGTGGCCAAAGGAAAACTGCGGCCCGAGCGGAAGGTCTTTGTACTTCGACGTGAAGACATCGCCCAAGTTGTCCGGCCCCATGAGCCCCACATCAATGTCGCCCTCATCGAGGGTCGCCGAAATGCTTGCGGGGCGCCCGGTATTTTCGTGGTCGTAGTAAATGGGGATCTGACTCGATGACCGCGGGAAGGTCATGGGAAGGCGGCCACCCGGGTTTGCTGCTCCGGTGAGAGTCCTGGCTACGGCAGCGGGCCCTTCCAGACCGAGATGCCAGGCTTCCAGGACAGAGGGTGCCAGGTCGATCCAGGCGCTGGTGACCAGGGGTCGGCCGTTGAACAGTATGACAGCGAAGGGCTTGCCGGTGCCGGCGATCGCGGCGATGAGTGCTTCCTGTCCTCCAGGGAGCCTTAGGTCGCTGCGGGAGCTTGCCTCCCCCGTCAGGGCGCTGGGTTCACCGGCGGCAACGATCACGACATCGTGCTCGGCTGCTGCTGCAACTGCCGCGTCGAGTAGGGCCGGATCCGATTGGAAGAAGGGACTGCCCTCCATCACCGTTACCGACCAGTCGGGGCACTCAGCGCGGATAGCCTCTGCAAGGGTTCCGGCAGGCTCGGCGAATGACTGCACCCATGCTCCCAGATGGTCCGAGCTCGCCGCATAGGGACCCACGAGGAGGACGCGTTTCGGTGCCGGATCCAGGGGAAGCAGCGCATCCTCGTTTTTGAGCAGCACGATGCTTTTTTCGGCAGCGTGGCGGGCGGCTGCCCTGCTTTGACCGGACGGTGCGAGAATTTCCGACGCCTCGTCACGATATGGATTGCTGAACAAGCCAAGTGAGTGCTTAAGGCGTAGGACCCTGCGCACAGCATCGTCGACTCGTTGAAGGGGGACCTCGGCCGGACTGAGTGGGGTGTTGCCATCAGTGTCGACAACGTTGCCGCCCATTTCGACGTCGAGTCCGGCGCGGAAGGATTGGCCGAGACCGTCGGCAATATCAGTTGCCACCCCGTGGGCCATGAGGTTTTGGACGCCATCGGCATCCCCGACCACCACACCTTCAAAGCCCCATTCTTCTTTCAGGATCTTCGTCAGCAGGTCTTCGTTTACGTGTGCCGGCCTCCCGGAAACTGTGTTGAAGGCCGCCATAACACTCGCCGCGCCCGCATCTACTGCGGCCCGGAAGGGTTCCAGATATATGTTTCGGAGCCGCTGGACGGACACATCCACGGTGTTGTAATCCCGCCCACCCTCAGCCTGGCCGTAGGCTACAAAATGTTTGGCACAGGCAAGAATGGAATTGTCGTCGGCAAGTGAGTCCCCTTGATAGCCGCGGATCTTTGCGGCCCCGAAGACGCTGTTCAGCCGGGTATCCTCCCCAAATCCTTCCACAACGCGGCCCCACCGGGGGTCGCGAGAGACGTCGATCATCGGTGAGAAGGTCCAGTTGACGCCGCCGGAGGCGGCTTCCGCTGCCGAAATCCGGGCGTCCGTCTCGGCTATACCGGGTTCAAAGCTCGCAGCCTGGGCCAGCGGCACCGGGAAGGTGGTGCGTTGGCCGTGGATCACGTCCAATCCGATGAGCAGCGGAATACCATGCGGGGTCTCCTCCACGGCCGCGCGTTGGAGTTCGTTGGCGGCGGCGGCGCTCCGGGGCCAAAAAACACCTCCGATGCCCGCGCGCACCAGTTCCTTGGCCTCTTCAAGCCGCGGGCGGTAGCCGATCTGGAGCTGGGCGAGCTTCTGCTCCCAAGTCATGGATGCGAGCAGTCTTTCGACGACTGCTTCGCGGGATTCGACGTCGTCGTCCCGTTCCGCTGTCTTTGAACCCGTAGCCATTCATTCCTCCTGCGTTGTTTCCTACACAAAAATTCGTGCTGCCGGTAGGGCTTGCCAGGGTGGACAAGTGCAGCACAGCAGCTTGACACCATGGCTGGTCTCCCCTGCCGGTTCCTTAAAGAAAGGAGGGCGAGTTGCCACGCGTTACCAGATATCCGGCGCCAGTGACGGCCGGCGCAAATCCAACCTACCGGCAGCAGCAAGACACTGGCAGTGCCTGCATGATCAGCAAAGTGAATGCACCTCATCCGGACTTCGAATAGATGCTGGCTATGAGCCGGCGCACGGGTGGCAGCCGCCTGTATTCCCTGCGGTCTGCGGTCACCACAGGCCGGCCCTGGATTGCGGGCCCGGTCTTCCCCTGCTGCTGGGAAGGCGCAGTCTCCCTGTGCCCAAAAGCGCCTTGCAGCCATCGTCCGAGGGCCCGTAGCTGGAAATTCCAGCCGGTTACTTTGTCGGGTCCGCCTCGGACAGCCGCTGCTCGGGCATAAAGACGGACAACAAAACGCCGACTCCGAAGATGCAGGCCAGGAGGGCGAAGACGGGAAGGAATGCGTTTGCGTAAATGACTGACACACCAGCCTGCAGTTCTGCCGGCAGGGCGGCGACTGTTACAGGATCAGTGATGGCTGTAACCGGGAGGTTGAGCTGGTTGGCCGAAGCGCCCTGGGCCAGTTGCGTGGCGAAAAGGCCGCCGAAAACAGCGGTGCCCACTGTCACCCCGAGTTCGCGCAGGTAGCCCAAGGATGCAGTCACTCCGCCCACCATCGACTGCGGCATGGCGTTTTGGGCAGCGACCACTGTCAGTTGCATAAAGCTGCCGACGGCCAGACCCAAAACTGCCAGCAGGACTCCTACGACCGCCAAAGGGGTGTCCGGATGCAGCAAACGGAGGCAGACGGCCACAGCGGCCGCCAGGGCCGAACCGGCGAGCGGGAATACCTTGTACCGGCCTGTGCGGGTAACGAGCAACCCGCTGAGGTTGCTCGATGCCATTAGGCCCAGCACCAAGGGAAGCAGGATGAGCCCTGCCGCCGAGGCCGACGTCGAGTAGACCATCTGGACGTAGCTGGGCAGGTATGCCACCACGCTGAAGAGTCCGGCACCGACGACGAGGCCCAAGCCTGCAGCATTTGCTACCGGCCAGCGCCGAAACATTCCCATCGGTATCAGTGGGTGTCTGGAACGCACTTCCACCAGCACAAAGAAAACAGCCGACACGGCTGTGACGGCTCCCAAAACGAGGAGCAGCACTGTCTGCGTGCCCGTTTCGGTTGATAGGGAAACAAGTGCCACCAACGAACATGTGAAGATGACCATCAGCACGGCGCCGGGCCAGTCGATGCCACCGCTGCCGCGGACCGTACGCAGGCGTCGCAGCGAGAACGCCATGGCCAGCGCCAGCAGGCCAACGGGAAGGTTGATCCAAAACACCCAACGCCAGCCCACGGTGTCGGTGATCGCACCGCCCACCAAAGGACTGACGACGGTGGCGATGCCAAAGACCGAACCGAGAGGTCCCAGGTACTTCGGTCTTTGCCTCGGCGGTACCAGGTCGGCGATGATGGCGGCGGGCAGCACGGCAAGCCCTGCCCCGCCAAGACCCTGGACAGCGCGGAAGATGGAGAGCTGGACCACGTCCTGGGCGAAACCGCACAGGATGGAGGCGCCCAGAAACACCACCAGCGCGACGATCATCATGGGTGCCCGGCCGAACCGGTCACCCAGCCGGCCGTAGACCGGCATGCCGATGGTCATGGCCAGGGTGTAGGCGGTGATGATCCATGCCATGTGGCTGGCCCCGTCGAGCTCCCCCACCACCGCGGGAAGTGCCGTGGCAACGATCGTGTGGTCCAGGGCGCCCAGCAGCACAATGATCAGCAACGCAGCATATGTTCGGCCGATGCGGACGGCCGGGGAGCCGGCGACGTTCTGTCCAGATCCCTTGGGAGCATCCTGGACGTGGGGAATATCAGTTTGGAACAAGTTTGAACGGCGCACCGCGACCTCGCTTAGGCAGAGCCGGAAGACCGGCTCGACACCGGCCAGGTGCGCGTCCGGGGGAACGTCCACCCCGCACGACGGGCCCTTTAAAGCCCCAGTGTCCCCATGACGCTACCACTGCGGAAACGCCCGGGGTCAACGTAAGGGGCATCGTAAATACCGATGAGCCGCATACCGCAGAACTATTTCCATCGAGCTCCGAAAACACCGTTTACTGGACAAAACTCAACGAAGAAGAGAGCTCCCGATGGCACAGATCATCCCTGCTTCCACTGATCAATCGCAGGAAACAAGTCCTGACAATGCGGCATGGTTCCGGTACGTCCTGGGCCAGTACCCCACAGGCGTCACGCTCATCACCGCAACCCCCGATGGTGGTGATGACCCGGTAGGAATGGTGGTGGGAACCTTTAGTTCGGTGTCCCTGGACCCCCCGCTGGTGTCCTTTATGCCCGATGTGCGTTCCACCAGTTGGCCCAAGATCCGCGCGGCCGGATCATTCTGCGCCAACATTCTGACTGCCGGTCAGCAGGATGTCTGCAGGGCGTTCTCCCGAAAGGCCGCAGACCGCTTTACCGCCAACAGTTGGGCAGACACCCCTTCGGGCAGCCCTCGACTGGACGGAGCCGCCGCCTGGGTGGACTGCGAGATTGTGGATGTAATCCGCGCCGGCGATCATGACATTGTGATCGGCCGGGTCAACGCCTTGGGCGTCGGCTCATCGAAGGAACTTCCACTGCTGTTTCTCCGCGGAGGCTACGGCTCCTTCAGCATTCCGTCGATTTTTTCCCCGGCCACCGCGCTCACCCGGCACGTAAAAGCTGCCGACGCCGCGCGTCCCGAGATCGAATCCCTCGCTCAGGAGCTCAGGCTCGAGGTCCTCGTCAGCGGCGTAGTGGATGATTCCGTGGTAGTGCTGACCGCGGCAGGTGTTGACAGCTCTCCGGGCGGTTCACCGTCCCGGGTCGGCGTGTCCTTTGGCCTCGCCGCCCCCCTGGCTCCCCTTCATGTTGCCTGGGCCGGAGAAGCCGCAGAAGCGCGCTGGATCGCCAACGCACGGGAAGTGGTCGGAGATATTGATCCGGATCTTGCCCACGCTGAACTTGCCAACGTCCGGCGGGCAGGTTACGCGGTTTCCGTGGACGTCGGGGCTGCCGCTGAGTTTGAACGGATGGTGCAGGTCCCCAGTGATACGGCCGCACCGGACCTCAGCGGAGTTCTTCCCAGGCTGCTTGCGCACATGGCCGCATCAGGCCCTCCTTCCATCGATGACCCGTCAGAAGTCACTTCGCTCCACGCGCCCGTCTTTGACCCGGAAGGACGTGTGGCAGTAACCCTGACTCTCAACGGCTTCTCGGGTTCCGAGACTGCACTATACATAGCTGATTGCCGGGACCGCCTGTTGACGGCCGCTCGCGCGATCACCAAGGAAATAGGAGGTCACTCCCCCACCTAGCCAGAGAACGCGGGCAAGCAGCATGTTGACCCCGACTGTGATCTGGCCCATAATTAGGATCAGTATTCTAATTCGTGTTCGGGTCGATGGCGCCTTCGGGAGTCTGCATCCGACGACTCTGGAGGCGACTCATGGTCAACTTGTTGACAGCCGATCTCAATTTGCTGGTGGCATTGGACGCCCTGCTTGCCGAGCGCAACGTGACAAGGGCAGGAGCCCGGATCGGGATCAGTCAGCCCGCCATGAGTTCTTCCCTGCAGCGGCTCCGCCGACAGTTCGACGACGATTTATTGACGCGGGTAGGTTCGGTTTACGAGCTGACTCCGCTGGGACAGGTCCTCAAAGATGACGTGGCGGATATCCTGCGCCTGGTGGAACGCACCTTCGACGCGCAGGCAGTTTTTGATCCGGCTTCCTCCACGAGGAGCTTCCGCGTGGTCACTTCCGACTACTGCCTGACGGTGCTCTCACAGACGATGATGTCCATGCTGCAGGAGGAAGCTCCCTCGGTGCAGGTTCACTTCGATGCGGTTACCCCGCCGGCGGTGGAGCGCATCAAGGACACGCTTCAGGCCTCGGATCTCATGCTCATCCCCAAGGGGCATTTCTCCGGCTTTCCGCACACCGAGCTGTTCACGGACAACTGGGTATGCGTCAGCGGAGCTGACTCGCCACAGCGGGATCTGACGATCGAAGAATTGAGGGCCGCACGCTGGGTACGGCTTTTCGGAGCCGAATCGGATTCAACGCTGGCGGACCGCAAGGTCAATGACCTTCAGCTCGGCGAACGGACAGACGTCATTGTCGACACGTTCGTCATGCTCCCCTTCGCCGTTGCCGGGACGGACAGGCTGGCCCTTGTACAGGAACGCCTGGCCCGCAAATTCGCCGATGTCGCAGGGGTCCGCATCATGCAGCTGCCGATCAACCTACCCACCCTCGTGGAGTGTGCCTGGTGGCACCCGTCCAAGTCCGCGGATCCGGGTCACCAGTGGTTCCGCCGCCTCGTCGCCAAGGCGGCAGCCCAGCTCGAACCAGATATTCAACGAACCCTTCTTCACGCCAATTGAACCGGAAATCCGCCGCTGCCATAACCGGACGTGGCCGAATCCGATTTCCGCACCAACCTATCCCAGGAGTTTTCATGCATTTTTCCCTGTTCCTCACTTCCCGTTCCCGCGGCCCGGAAGAAGACCGCCCGGTTATGGAGGCCATGGTCGAGCACGCCACAGATGCCGAGCAAAAAGGCTTCGACGCCGTCTTCCTCCCCGACCACCACTTCACCGGCTATGCACCACCGGCCAGTGATCCGTTCGTGTTCGCCGCATACCTTGCCGGCAGGCTGGAGCGGATGCACTTCGGTTTCTCGGTCCAGACCCTCGCCCTGCACCATCCGGTGCGGTTTGCAGAGCGGCTGGCCCTGCTGGACCAGCTGACTGACGGCAAACTCCTCGTGGGCGTGGGCAGCGGCACCACCCCGGAAGAGATGATTGGCTTCGGCGTCAAATACCAGGACAGTTCCCGCCTCGCCAACGAAAACCTCGAAATCGCTGAAAGGCTGTGGGCGAAAAAGCCGGGCGACGAGCCGGTCATCTTCGACAACGGCCACTACAGCGGCGCAGTGGTCTCACGGATCGTCCCGACGCCCTACACCAGGCCTGAACCACGGGTCATGTCGGTCGCCGCGCGACCCACCAGCGTGGAGCGGGCGGCCAAGAAGGCCCAGCCGGCTTTCATCCTCGGCTTCACCCCGCCAGTGATTGACAGCGGAAACGCTTATGAGCAGGTGAAAAAGAATTTCGCCACCTACCGCACCGCCCTGGAGGCCGCCGACCATTCAGACGAAACAGTTGCGGCAGCCCTGGAATGGACCACACACTCCTACCAGCACGTTCACATCGCCGAAACAGACGAGCAGGCAGCCGCCGAAATGGACATCATTTTGGAGCAGTACCAGGAAACCGTCGAACATGAGTACGCGGCTAACAAGGCTGCCGAAGCCATCAGTGGTGTGGATCTTCGCCCTACACCGGACGCGCGGACAGAGGGCTATAAAGGGACGTGGTGCCTTTACGGCAGCCCCGAAACAGTCGCAGCTGAACTGCAGAAATACGCGGACCTCGGCATCGGGAATGTGCTCATGGCCTTCATGGGCGGTCCACTGACTGAAGAGCGCCGCCGCTTCACGCGGCAATCCATGCAGTTGTTTTCTGAACGGGTCCTCCCCCTGATGGCAGCCGCGGGTGAAACCGCAGAAGCCGAAAAGGCGGCAGTACTGTGACGAAGGGCCCGGTAGCGGACGCTTCCACGGCCGGAGTTGAAGTCGGCAGTACCGAGTTTTCCGGGGCGGAGCTGACTGGAGGGCTCAATGGCTGGAGCACCACGGCGAGCCCGGACCTCGGGGTTGCGGAGATGGTTCTGCTCGACGGTCCCCTGGGAATCGTCAGCAAAGCCATGGACGAGCGGGACACCTCCCTTATGATGCCTTCCGGCACCGCACTCGGGGCCACCTGGAACCTCGACCTGGTAAGCGAGATTGGTGAGCTGATCGGACAACAGGGGCTGGAACGGGGCGTATCGGCGATCTTGGGACCGAACCTGAACCTGCCCCGCTCACCACTTACCGGGCGCGGCTTCGAGATGTTTTCTGAAGACCCCTACCTGACAGGTGTACTCGGTGCAGCCTGGGTTACCGGGCTGCAATCTCAGGGCGTTGGTTCCTGCACGAAGCACGTCGTTGCGAATGATACGGAGACGGAACGGCGGCGGATGAACTCCAAAGTCGACCCCGTGTCGCTGCGCGAAACCTACCTGCGCCCCTTCGAAGCCGCTGTCCGCCGGGCGAATCCATGGATGCTGATGATGGCATACAACCGGGTGAACGGAACGCACTGTTCCCAGCACGGAGAACTGATCGGCATCCTCAAGGACGAATGGAAGTACGACGGGGTCGTCGTGTCGGACTGGTACGGCGTGGACAGTACCGTAGCTGCCGCCCGCGCCGGGCTGGATCTGGAAATGCCGGGACCTGCAACGTTCCTCGGCACCCGTTTCGCTGATGCTGTTGCCGAAGGTACTGTCCCCGAATCACGGCTGCACGATGCGGTGAAACGCGTTACCCGTCTTGCCGAACGGACGGGACGGCGCACCGGTTGGCATGCCCCTGTCCCTGCCCGCCTCCGCACCCCAAGCGAGCAGCGGGACCTGCTGGCACGGGCCGCGGCTGAATCCTTCGTGCTCCTGGAGAACAGGGACGAGGTGCTTCCCCTGAACCCTTCAACGCTACGGACACTGGCCGTCGTGGGCCCGAATGCAACCAAACCCTGCTTCCAAGGCGGGACGTTTGCCACCGTCCGACCGGAAGGGGAGCTGGTGACACCACTGGAAGCCCTCCGTAGTGCCTTTGGTCCAGATGTTGAGGTTCTTTACGAACCTGGAACCAGAACCTCATCGCCGCAGCCGCTGACAGAAAGCGGATCCACCACCCCAGACGGCATACCAGGTGTCCTGTTGGAGATTCTTCCTCCCGCCTCGGCCGAAACCGAGGAAATTCTCTACAGTGAGGTCAGGCAGGCCTCTTCGTTCGTATGGTTTGGTCCTGTTCCCGGCCTCGGCGCCGGCGTCCCCGGCCGGGCCAGGATCACCGCCCGGCTTCGGCTGTCTGCTGCCGGGCGTTGGCAGCTGGGCGCCGGCGGTACCGGTTTGACATCCCTTCGCGTCGACGGGAAAGGGGTCCTGGACGTTCCACCGCCGGCCCCTGATGACGTGATGGGCGTCGTAGCCCGCGCCGAAACCCAACAGGTCGTCCTTGACCTGCCGGCCGGCGACATCGAGGTGGTCGTCGAAATGGCCTTCGAACCGGGCAGGGTCCAGGCCATCACCGCTGTTGCAGCTCCCGAAAGCACGCACGACCCTTTGGAAAAAGCCGTAGACCTGGCTGCAGGTGCTGATGCCGTTGTGGTGATCGTCGGGGACGAGCAGAGCTCGTCAAGGGAAAGCGCTGACCGGACGACCGCGGCACTTGAACCATCGGCCGACCGGCTGGTTGAAGCAGTGGCTAACGTCAATCCGGAGACTGTCGTGGTGGTGAACGCATCACGGGCGGTACTGCTCCCCTGGGCCGACAAAGTCAAAGCCCTGCTGATGGCCTGGTTCCCAGGCCAGGAATTCGGGCGGGCCCTTGCATCCGTACTCACCGGTAACGCGGCACCCTCGGGGAGGCTCCCTGTGACGTTCCCCCAACGGAACGAGGACATTCCTGGCTGGGGAACAAGCCTGGACGCTGACCTGACATTGGATTATTCCGCAGGCGAACCCATCGGGTACCGGCATTTCCAAGCATCCCGGCAGGCGCCTCGTTACCCCTTCGGCTACGGACTGGGATACTCCCGGTTCGAAGTGCTCCAAGCCGCCGTTACTGCCGCGGATCCCAGACTTGGTGGTCCTGAAGAGGGCGTCAGTGGAGTCGCGGCCCACGTAATGCTGAGCAACAGCGGTGACACCCCAGGCCGGGACGTGGTGCAAATCTACGGCAGGGCTGACGGAGAGCCGGAATCGCGGCTCATGGGATTCGCTGCCGTGCACCTCGAGCCCGGACAACAGCGGGAAGTCCAGATTGCAGTTGATCCATTCGGATTCCGCCGCTGGAACACCGCAGCCTCATCCTGGACCGTGCCCCACGGGGATTGGGAGCTGCGCGTCGCCCGCCATGCCGCTGATCCT
Organism: Pseudarthrobacter sp. TAF60_1; assembly: GCF_052113505.1. NCBI lineage: Bacteria > Bacillati > Actinomycetota > Actinomycetes > Micrococcales > Micrococcaceae > Pseudarthrobacter > Pseudarthrobacter sp. TAF60_1. Next base: position 112,691 of record NZ_JBFRDI010000006.1, on the reverse strand, counting down.
GGCATCCTTTGTAGGATCAGGTTGTGACGCCAGCAGAAACCACGCATCGGGAGCCAAAGCAGGCCAGGAGCCGTCAATCGTTTGAGAAAACGATCGAGGCGGCCCTGGCCCTGCTCCAGGAATACGGCAGCGATGAATTTACCCTCGCCGATGTCAGCACCCGGGCAGGAGTTTCGATCGGTTCCATATACGCACGTTTCGAGGGCAAAGACGAACTGCTCCGGGTGGCTCACGGGCGGAAGATGGACGACATCGACGCCGTCACCCAGCATTTGTTCAAGTCATTGCCCCAAAATCCCGCGGCAGGCCTTCGCTCCGTTGCCCAGGAGGCCATAGAGCAGATCATCGAGGTTCTTTGCCGCTATGCAGACATCCTGCGGCCCTTCATGCTTCGTGCCTCCAACGACGAAACACTCTCCCAGCGCGGTCTCGCTTCCTATGCTGCACTTGCCGATCACTTCACCACTGTTCTGCGACAGTGGCCAGGAGAAGATCTGGAGCAGGCGGACATCGACTGGTGCTTCAACGTTGTCTACAGCGTCGTCGCCCGCCGGCTCGGTTTGGGCAGCACCGTCGAAGGCAGCGGCAACCTGCCCTGGTCAGAAATAGCAGCCAATCTGGCGGGTATGGTGGCCTCATACCTCCAAGCCTCCCTGCAACAATCCAACTGATCTCTTACTCGCCATCCATACCGTCGATACTGCCTATCAACAAACTCGCCTTCCGGCAGGTGCCGACTCTGGGCATAGTTGAACCAGCAAAGCATGGTACGAGTTCGTAGGAGATCAAGAGATGCAGGTACGGGTCAGTCCCGGGTCAGTAGCGTTGGACGAGCCGGATGACTGCAGCAGCTTCAAGCTGTTGTTGGCGAAGGAAGCCCGAGCAAACCTGCCCGCCCTCCTCCAGACTGCTTCGGCCGGAAAACTCGACCACGAGGACGTCCTCGTCTCAGTCGACTGGATCAGGAGTGAGTGCACCGGCCGCATCGGCATGGGCTGGAACTATCGCTTTGCCAACATGCTTGTGTACGCCGCCGGAAAGGGCTGGCTCAGTGATGACGGCACGCATGTACGGGCCCACATCGAGACAGACTCCGGGGAACCAGTGGATTCTTAGCCTAAGAGCGGTGGTGCGCAAACTACAGTGAAGCGCCGTATGCGGGGAGCGTGAATTCTCAGTTTGGTCTCTGCTGCTTATTGCTGGTTCACCTATAAGTTTTGATTTGACGACGAATTTTATCCAGAGTGTCAAAGATCCGTGCAGTCTCGTCCAGGCTGTGGAGAGCGTGTTCGCGTTTACCATCAAGGATTGCGGCAGTCACCTCGCGGAGCATAGGTACGTAGCCGTTACCCTCCCGCTTGGTCTGAACGGTCTCAGTCGTCTCACCCGTTTCGATGCTGAAACGGTGCACCATGAACTGTGATGCGAACCAGAACCCTGCGTCCATCGTGATCCAACCCGTAGTTCCCGACAGAGATGCTGACTGGTCCAGGAAGTTAACCATCGAACTGGCACCATGGGCGAAAGTTCCATTGCGATAGTTGAGCGTGAAGTTTGCACTCACATCAATCCCGTTTTCGCGCGTTACGCCGGCGGCCGTGATCGTTGAGGGGGCACCAAGGAACATGTGACTAAGGGTTACGGGGTAGATGCCTTGGTCCAGCAATGAGCTACCCCCGGGCTTCCAGCGGCTTGAGTCATCTTCAGGGAATGGCGCGCCGAAGGAAGCCCTAATACCGCGGACCTCGCCGATCGCTCCGCCATTTATGACTTCCTGAAGCCGGAGGTAGAGGGGATTGAATTTCATCCACATCGCCTCCATCAAAAAAACTCCCGATTTCGCGGCGATGGCGGCAAGTTCCCTGACCTCAGCCGCGTTCAATCCCATCGGTTTCTCGCATAAGACGTGGCGGCCCCGGGAGAGGGCCTCGCTGGCATACTCAAAATGGGTTACCTGTGGCGTCCCAATGTAAACAGCATCAATGTCAGAGTCGAGCATGCTGAGGTAGTCATCACCATGAGCGGGGATGCGGAAAGTCCGGGCAAATTTTTGGGCAGTCTCCGCATGGCGGCTGGAGACAGCGGCGATGGTTGCGTTGCTGACCAAGGAGAGGTCCGCGGCGACCTGCTGAGAAATCCCGCCCGTCCCGGCAATGCCCCACCGCAACCGTGTTTGCGAAGAAATAGGCCCCGGGCCCGATGAGACAGGCCTGGGAGCCGGACTTATGCCACCGACAGCAGCCAGGGGCAGTGTTCCCGTGCCGCTGCTGCCACAGCCGCTGGATGACCCTTCACCTTGGTGCATAAAAATGGCCCTTCTTCATTGACTTGAGATGCCCCGCAAGCGAGGTAGCCGGCCGACCAGCCTCCACCACACGGACGTGTGGAAAGGGCCTACGGAATGATGCCCTCGTCCATTGGCTACCGGTCCGTACCTTGAAGCCAGTCCCCCGGAAATCGTCCCGGATTTCGGAGCCGGGAGCTGTCACCACTACCTTCTCCGTTAGTACATCTCGCGCGGAAGACGAGTGTTCTTATGCACGGTATGCGTCGGATCTATACCCAAGAGTCGTCGTCACGGCGGCGCTGAAGTCAGGCAGCAGTTTCAGGCCATGTTCTTCATCCCCACAGGGTTGTCCCGGGACCGGTTACCGCCCGCCAGCCCGGGACAACGCGGGAGCAATGCGACGACCAACAGGTTCTGTAAAGCGTCCCGATGGGGAAAGCAGGTGTGGATCATTCCACCTTCCGGGCATAGAAGCGGTCCGTGGCGTGGCTCCTCGTCAAGGAGCTTAGCCTAGTGAATCGATCAGTTTCAGACCGTGCTGTGCCCACTCTATTTCCGTCTGCGCGCGGGCGATCAAGCCCTCATAAGTAAAGATCTTGTAAGCGGTAGTGCGCTGCCGGTCTGACTCCGGCGTCTTGGCGAGGCGCTTACTTAGCATCACATTGGTGCCGGTCCGCAATTCGTTGATCATGGCCGCCCACTGCTCCCGGCGGGTCCGGATCCTCGAGCTTGAGGGCACCGTAGACCACCGGGATGTCTTCTACAGCACTCGCGAGCAGACCGCCACTACGAAGATGGCCTGCTGCGTTTCCCGCGCCGTCACCTCAAAAACTCTCCTCACAAGCGATGCGCCCACCCCCGGTCCAGCGGTAGTGACCATAGCGGTTCCCTGACGCAAGGATGGCTCGATAGCAGGCCGTGCAGAGGCCTATGCTGCACCCATGCCTTCCCTTGCCGCCTTTGCCAGAGATCTCATCAGAGGGCCATCGTCGAATCGGGCTTGTTGAAGGCAAAACTTTGATCACGGCCAGAAAATGGTCACGGCAGGGCATCCCCATACAAGACGGCCCGGTCAACTCGTGCTGACCTTTCTTTGGAGAGAAGTCTGGTACTCAAACTGGCAGGACGAGGGTTACGTCGCCGGTGGGGACACCACGTATCGGATACGTGTGTCTCAGCACTTTCAGACCAGAACGGTCCCCTGCACGAGAGGCGGTTGGGCCAAATAACGATCTGGTGATCGAGAGCCTCGCGGCGTTTTCTGGCGGAGCGCGGACAAACTAGGTTTCGGTCCTGCTCGTCGGGAACCGGACCTTCCGCGAATCCTCGCCGAGGAACTTTACGGCTCCGCTGCAGTGGCCACCGTTGGAGTCGGGATAGGGCCCACACCCGGGTTCTGTTGGGAACGGACTCCCGGAACGGCGCCGCTGTACGAACGTGGTTGCGGACTGGGAAATCTCTCCGGACCAGGTTGCGACGAATAGAACGAGTTCTCCGCCGGTGTGCACAACCGGGCGATGAAGCGTGGATAGAGCCGGTTCCGGTTCCAAAATCTGAATCAACAATGAGGATCCTTGCATCTAAGTGCATCGCGAACGACTGCCTTTACCATCGACGGCGCGTATGGCCGCTATAGAAAAAATCGTCTTCCCCTGGTATCTCAGGTGCCGCACTGTGGTTACAGGACCTGCACCAAACCGACCGCAGCCAGTAACCAAAAGGACTTCACCGTGGAAACTCCCCTCTCCCATCTTGCCCACCTCGAGATCACCAGCCCGGACGTCGAAGCCTCGGCCCGGTTCTACGAGGAAAAGTTCGGCATGCGCATTATTGACCGCGTGGACGGCAACGTCTACCTGCGCTGCTGGGGCGACTACTACCGCTACAGCCTGGTGATCACCGAAGGCCCCGAAGCGTCCCTGGGTCGGATGGCGTGGCGCACCAACTCCCAGGCAGCCCTGGAGGCCGCGGCCCAGCGCGTCGAAGCAACCGGCGTCCAGGGCACCTGGACTCCAGGAGGCCACGGCTACGGCAAGGCCTACGAATTCACCGGCCCCTACGGCCACCACATGCGCCTCTTCTACGAGGTGGAAAAGTTCGTCGCTGAGCCCGGTTTCGAATCCACCTACCCGGACCGGCCCGAGCGCCGCAGCAGCCACGCCGCCGCCCCCCGCTTCCTTGACCACGTCACCGTAGCCTCCTCGGACGTCCGCGGCTTCGCCAAGTGGTACAACGAGGCCCTGGGCTTCCGCGTCATGGCCTTCACCGACCTGGACGAAGCACCCATCACCGTGTTCTCCGTCCTCACCACCAACGAAAAGTCGCACGACCTCGGCGTGGTCCTGGACACCTCCAAGCGCGCCGGCCGCGTCAACCACATCGCCTTCTGGGTAGATTCGCACGAGGATCTGCTCCGCACCGCGGATGTGCTCATGGAAAACGGCACTCCCATGGAATACGGCCCCTCCATCCACGGCATCGGCGAACAGAACTTCCTCTACTTCCGAGACCCCTCCGGCCTGCGCGTGGAGCTCAACTCCGGCGGCTACCGCAACTACGTCCCGGACTGGGAAGCCAACACCTGGCACCCGTCCGAAGGTTCCAACAACTTCTACAAGAACGGCGCCATGCCGCACTCCATGACCGAATCCTTCCCGCCGGCCGAAGGCTTCACCGCCACCGAGGAAGGCGCATCCCCCGAAATGAAGAAAGCCCTACTCAACCCCTACGCCAAGCAGGGTCGGGGCTAAGACAATGACCGAAGCACCTTACTCCCTTATCCGGTTCCAGGAGGGTGGTGATGACAAGGCCCGCACAGGCCTCTTGGTCCACGGCCGGGTCGTGCCGCTGAACGAGGACATCAACTCCCTGATCGAGCACTGGGACAAGGCCGAGGCCCAACTCGATGACGTCGCCGCTTCTGCCAGCAAGCGTAGCGGCCTGGATCTGGCCGACGTCAAAGTTCTCGCCCCGGTGGAACCGGCCCAAGTCCTGCAGACCGGGGCGAACTACCGCAAACACGTGATCGATCTAGCCGCTGCACACCGCGAACCGGGCCAGGACGAAGACGAAGTGCGCGCCAAGACAGCGGCCATGATGGACAAGCGCGCGGGCCAGGGCACGCCGTACTTCTTCATCGGGCTCCCGACGGCGATCGCGTCCGCCACGGACGACCTCACCCTGCCCGCCTACTCCAAGTCACATGACTGGGAGCTGGAACTTGCAGCAGTCATCGGCCGGACGGCGTTTCGGGTCACCCCCGAGGACGCCCTGGACTACGTCTTCGGCTACACCATGGTCAATGACATCACCACCCGCGAGTACGTCTTCCGCAAGGACATGCCCGCCATCGGGTCGGACTGGTACCGCGCCAAGAACGCCCCGGGCTTCCTGCCCACCGGACCGCTGCTGGTGCCCGCCAAGTTCTTCGGTGACCCGCAGGACGTCCACGTGACCCTGAAGCTCAACGGCAACGCCATGCAGGACGAATCCACCCAGGACATGATCTTCGGCGTCGCCAAGCTGGTCAGCGAAGCCTCCCAGATCATGCCGCTGCGCCCCGGCGACCTGGTCCTGACCGGTAGCCCCGCCGGCAACGGCCAGCACTGGGGCCGCTTGCTCCAGGACGGCGACGTCATGGAAGGCACCATCACCGGGCTAGGCACCCAGCTCATCCACTGCAAGGACGAAGTCCAACGCGAAGGCGGCCAGCAGTGACCAGCCAGGACACTGCACCGATCACCACCACCGGCACCGGGGGATCAGCTGCTGATTCCCCGGTCATCCGGCGTGAAGACCCGCTCGGTAGCATCCGTGCCATGGCCGCTGCCCACAACAACTGGGGACGCTGGGGCCAGGATGACGTCCTCGGAACACTGAACTTCATCGACACCGGCAAACGCATCGAGGCTGCCTCCCTGGTTAAGACGGGTGAGGCGTTCTCGCTGTCCCAGCCGTTCGACACCAACGGCCCACAGAAAGGCTGGCGCCGCCGCACCAACCCCGTCCACACCATGACCGACACCGGCGTGGACGCAGAACGCGGCAACCAAGGCTTCCCACACGGCATCGGCGGTGCGGACGACGTCATCTCCATGCCGCTCCAATGCTCCACGCAATGGGACGGGCTGGGCCACATCTTCGACCAGGGCAAGGCGTGGAACGGCCGGGCCGCCGGAGACGTGGTCACCTCCGAAGGCGACCTGGTCACCGGCATCCAGACCGCCGCCGCCAAGATCGTCACCCGCGGCGTACTCCTCGACGTCGGACGTGCGCTCGGACCAGGGCTGGGAAGGACCGACGGCGAACTGCCGGACGGATTCGCCATCACCCCCGAACACCTCCAGCGCACCATCGAACTCCAAGGACCCAGCTCAAACGTGGGGCGCGGCGACATCGTGGTGATCCGCACCGGGCAATACACCAGGACCCGCCGCGAAGGCTGGGGCGATTACGCCGGCGGCGCGGCACCCGGATTGTCCTTCACCACAGCGCCCTGGCTGCACCGCTCCGAAATCGCCGGGATCGCCACCGACACCTGGGGCTTCGAAGTCCGTCCCAACGAGTTCGACGCCGCCTTCCAGCCCCTGCACCAGATCGCCATCCCGAACATCGGGCTGTTCCTGGGCGAGATGTGGGACCCGGACGAACTGGCGGAAGCGTGTGCAGCCGACGGCAGGTACGACTTCCTGCTCACCGCCGCCCCGCTGCCCATCACCGGCGCCGTCGGATCGCCGGTTAACCCGATCGCCGTCAGATGAAGGAGCCAGCATGAGCGCCAGCGCTAAGGGAAATTCCACGTTGGATGTACACGCCCACATCCTGCTTCCTGCCCTGCAAGAGCTCGTGGCCGAGGCGGATCCCGCGGGCTTCGGTGCCCAGCAGGCCTTGGAGGTGCGGCGCAACGGGCCGGAGTCCATGGCCGCGTCGGGCAGGATGATCAAGGAGCGCTGGCCGCAGCTGACGGACCTGGACCGCCGGCTCGCAGACATGGACGCGCAGGGCGTGGACGTGCAGCTGGTCTCGCCGTCGCCGTCGCACTTCTACTACTTTGCGGGCGAAGAACTTGCCCTGCAGGTGGCAAAGGCAGCAAACCAGGCTGTCCGCGAGTTCGTGGACCGCGCCCCGGAGCGGCTCAACGGCCTTGGCCTGGTCCCGCTCCAGCACCCCGCACTTATGGTGGAAGCCTTGGAGCACGCGGTGCTGGAGTGCGGACTGCTGGGCGTGGAGATCGGTTCGTTTGCTGCCACTCCGGGCGACACGGAGCGCAGCACTGTGGAGCTGTCCGATCCCCGGTTGGAACCCTTCTGGGGCCGGGCGGAAGAGGTGGGTGCGTTGGTGTTCCTGCACCCGTTCGGCTGCTCCCTGGATGAGCGGCTGGACCGGTTCTACCTCGCCAACACCGTTTCCCAGCCCGCCGAGAATGCTGTGGCCCTGTCCCACCTGATCTTTAGCGGCGTCCTGGACCGGCACCCGGGGCTCAAGGTCCTCGCCGCGCACGGCGGCGGCTACCTTCCCACCACGCTGGGCCGCTCGGACCACGCGTGGAAGGTCCGGCCGGAGGCACACGGCTGCGCCCAGCCGCCGTCGTCCTACCTGAAGAAGCTGTACTTCGACTCGCTCGTCCACAGCCCTGCTGAACTGCGGTCGCTCGTGGCCGCGGCCGGTCCTGGGCAGGTGCTGCTCGGCTCCGACTACCCGTTCGACATGGGATCGGACCTTCCGGTGGACGAGGTGCAGGCCGCGGGACTTCCTGCCGGTGACGAAGCCCGGGTTTTGGGCGGAAACGCACGCACACTGGGCATCACCGCAGCCGCTGCCCTGGCCACCCGGCCCAACGCTTAAGGAACACGCACATGGTCAAAATTGCTCGTTGGAATCACGACGGCGGGACGCAGGCCGGCTTCGTCGACGGTGGAAACTGCTATGCGCTGGCCGCAGGCCAGAGCGTCCAGACGCTACTCGACGCCGGACTTGAAGAAACGCTGGGTGTTGCCCGGAAGGTCATCGGTTACACGGAGCCCGTGCCGCTGGCCGACGTGCAGTTACTTGCCCCGCTGGCGCCCGCCACTATCCGGGACTTCGTGGCGTTCGAGGAACACGTCGAGGGCGTTCGAAAGAGCATCGACGGCGTGGCCGGCGTCGTGCGCGAATGGTACGAGGCACCCACGTTCTACTTCACCAATCCGCACACGGTGACCGGCACCGGTGAGGTGATTGGCATTCCGGCGGGCTGCGAGGATCTGGACTTTGAAACGGAAGTTGCCGCCGTCGTCGGACGCGTTCCCGGGAGCGACGGCCGGAACCTGAGCGCCGCGGACGCCCACCGGCACATTTTCGGCTACACGGTGCTCAACGACTGGTCCGCGCGGGACCTGCAGCGGCGTGAGATGAAAGTCAGCCTGGGGCCGTGCAAGGGCAAGGACTTCGCCAACACGCTGGGGCCCTGGATTGCCACTGCTGACGAGTTCGTGGACGTGCACGACGCCGAGGGCTTCCTGCCGATCTCCATGGCTGTCGAAGTCAACGGTGAAGCGATCGGCCAGGACTTGCTCTCCAACATGGGCTGGCCCTTCGCCGAGCTGGTTGCCTACGCCTCGCAGGACTCGGTGGTGCGGCCCGGCGATGTGCTGGGCTCCGGCACCTGCGGCAGCGGCTGCCTCGCCGAACTCTGGGGCCGGAACGGCGCCCAGACTCCCCCGCCGCTGAAGACCGGCGACGTGGTCCGGATGACGGTGGAAGGGATCGGAACCATCGAGAACACCGTGGGCGTCCGGCGCGAGGCCGTGACCCGGGTTCCCGCCCGGACCCGTCCGCGCAACCGGGTCGCCGCTGCGGCTCCTTCCGGAACCTAGGGTGGTTTCCCTCCAGCTCGAAGGCGCCCGTTCGCCATTGGGCAGCGATGTCACACAGAACATGCCCATAACTAAGAGCGACGCTCGGTTGCCGCGTCTCGAAGACGTGGCCGAACTCGCGAGAGTCTCGCCCCAGACCGTTTCCCGCGTGATCAACAACCACCCGAACGTCAGCGCAACTACCAAGGAAAGGGTGGAAGCTGCCATCGGCGAACTCGGTTACCGCCGAAACACGGCCGCGCGCAGCCTGAGGACCCGGCGTTCGCAGACCATCGGCGTGCTGGGCAGCGAACTCTCCCAGTACGGCCCTGCCAACACGCTGCTGGGCGTGGAGCAGGCCGCGCGCGACGCCGGCTACTTCGTCAGCATCGCGGCGCTCCGCTCCGTCAGCCGGGACGCCATCTTCGACGCACTGCGGCACTTCACCGAGCAATCGGTGGACGGAATCGCCGTGCTGGTGCCGCACTCTGAAACGTTGCGAATCCTTGAGGAATTCAACCCCGTCGTCCCCGTTATTACCATCGGATCCCTGGGCAACGAGGCCTTCAGCGGCAGCATGGCGGACCAAAAGCGCGGCGCCCAGCACGCCGTCGAACATCTCATCGAACAGGGACACCGGCGGATCGGCCACGTGGCCGGCCCCTCCGACTGGATTGACGGCGCCCTCCGCGCCGAGGGCTGGCGCGCCGCCCTCGAGGAGGCCGGGCTCCCTCAGGATCTGCTGCGCGAAGGGGACTGGAGCGCAGGCAGTGGCTACGAGATCGGCCGCCGGCTCGCAGAAGAGCGCACTGCCACGGCGCTCTTTGTGGGCAACGACCAAATGGCGCTTGGTATTCTGCGGGCGTTCAACGAGGCCGGTGTCCGCGTTCCAGACGAGGTCTCCGTCGTGGGGTTCGACGACCAGCCGGAATCCGGGTACTTCACCCCTCCGCTCACCACCGTGAGCCAGGACTTCGAAGAGCTCGGCCGTCGCTGCATGGACATCATGCTGAAGGAGATCCAGGCCGGCGCAGCCGTGAGTTCCACGGTGGTCATGCCCAGGCTGGTGCTCCGGGCCAGCACCGCAGTACCAGCGCCGCCCCCTAAGTCGGCCAAACGTAGTCTGCGCCGCCGGGTCTCTTAACGTCACTTTGTTAGCGCTCATGTTTGCCCCGTGAACGCAAGTCGTCCATGGTGCCCGGAGGACAGCCACCTCACCGGAGACCTGAAAGGCAAGGTAGCGACAGATTTGGTGTACCAGCTGAAGCCCAAGCACATATTTCGTGAGTAACGTAACCCTCGTATTCCACGAACTCCGGGGCCTTCCTCCCCATCTTCGTGGTGCTCGCCGGTATCTTCGCTGTGGAAGTAATACTGTCCGTCTTCATGCCCGAGCAGCGTCTTTCCGAAGCGACACCCGCCGAGTAGCGGACATCCGGAAACGACTTGGGGAGCCAGGCTTGTGGCCGGCTCCCCAAGGTACTCCCTCCGGGCCAACTACTTTCGGTAGGCCATCAGCCGTACCGGGCCCTGCAGGCCCGCCGGAAGCGTGTCGGCCTCAGGTTCAAAAACGTGGGCTCCAGGGCGCGCCATCGAACCTGCCGCTGCGTCTCCAATGAGCCGGTTGGCCCAGGAGTTGGTGACCGCTATTTCCAGCAGGTTCTCGCCGTTTCTAGCAGCACCGGTGACGTCCACGTTGAAGGGCGGCGTCCAGAGCACGCCCAGGTCCCGCCCGTTGAGACGGACTTCTGCAAGGTCGTGAACGTTGCGAATTTCCAGAACCAACCGATCCGTGGACCCGTTCACGAGCTGGTCGAGGTGGAAAGTGTGGCTGTACGTGGCTGTTCCGGAGAAGTGTTTTACATCCGAAGGATAGTCCGAAGCGAGGGGGCCGCTCCAGGGTTCTGCCGCGGTCAACGTGAGCGGAGAAGGGGATTGGGAATCACCGTCAAACTCGACATGCCAGGGTCCGTCCAGCTCCTGCCCATGCACGGGAATCTCCGGCCGCTCAGGAACTTCCGGCTGTTCAGGGCGCGGAGTCTGATGGGAGCCGTCATGTCCGAGCAGGACAAATACGGAGCCAAAGGCATCAAATTCTATGCTGAGGGCTGTTTCCTCCGTTTCCCCGGTGATGATCGAAGCAGTTTCGCGGTTGGCACTGACCGGGTCCCATAGCTCTGCCGTCGTGGTGTTGACCCGGAATGTTGCGTGGACCTTCTCCGGCCGGTCGAGCTGGTTGCTGACGAAGTACAGGTCGCCTTCTTCAAGGCGGCGATGGATCACCGCAAAGTTTGAGCCATCGGCAGTGTCCAGGACCCAGTCGGGGCGAGCCTTCATCCTGGCCAGGGCGACCTTGAGCCCGTCAGATGCCGGCGCTCCTTCCAGGTCCAAAAGGCGTGGCCGTTGCCGGTTCCAGAGGGCATCGACGGCGGCGGTCCAATCGTCCCTGTCATCCCCTTCGCTCGGTGAGCAATCCGGCCGCAATCCGGCCACTGTTGCTCCGGCGTCTAGCAGTTCAGTGATGCGCTGGACTGCGCCCAGCGTCATCCGGCGGCTGGAACCGCCCAGATAAAGGAGTCGGTAGGTCACCCCACCGGTACTGATCAGATGACCGGCGGCCGTAACCGTGATTTGGTTCAACAGGCCATCGAGATTGATGAAATCGAATCCGTATCCGTCAGGGACCTCGGGGGCTGAATCACCGAACACACCGGTCACCGGAGCTTCTTCGCCGTAGAAGTATGCGATGTCGGCGGCGTGCGTTCCTTGCTGAAGCAGGTAGCTGCAGCGTGCGATGTAGTCGATCCATGGCCGGGCAGCGTGGGCCCAGGTCTCGTTTCGGGTGAAGGCCTGCCCCAGGTAGGGCGAGAGGGTCACACCTGGTTTGGGGGCTGCGTCCGGCTGATGGGGAGAGGTATGGATGTTCAGGAGGTTGACGCCTAGGGAGAATTCCATGTCCACGACGGGCTTAAGGTTCCTGGGGGTGAACATATATGGCTTGCCGAATGCGCTCATGGACTCAGCTCCCACAGCTGCTTTTCCATAGATGTTGGCTACGGAGGAGGCGCCGCGCAGATCCGCAACGTACGTTGGTTGAGGGCCGTTTTCCGGCTCGTAGCACCACATCGCTCCCATGGGGACGTCGGCGTGGGAGCGCATCTCGAGGTCGTCGCCCAGCTGTGGGCGGTGATCCTCCAACGCCTCGGCGTAATAGCCCATTCCCCGTCCGTGTGCTATTCGGGCGATGGTCGCGTAATGCTTCTCCGCCAGAAGCTCTGCGATGGTGCGCCGGAAATCCCACAGGAACGCGTCGCTGCGTTGGGCCCCGCCCACCAGAACACCACTGACCACGGGCAGCCACGGGAGAAGATCATAGCCGCGCCGGCTGGCGAACTCCTCCCGCATCGCAGAGGTCCAGTTCTGCGGCCCGGACTCAATGCTGTCACTGAGCAGGGCCGTCACCCCCTTGGAGCCGACGAATTCCTGGCCCAGGGCATCGTCAAAAAAGCCAAGGTACTGCTCGATATATTCGGTGACCAGTCCGGCGTCGAGCTTGTCAACTTCCAGGCCTGTGGCGTCCGCGGGAGCCGGCCCGTTCAGGTGTCCAGTGAGGGAGTACCCGAAGCGAATGACTGTCCAGTTACCTTGCGGCGGCTCCCAGTCCAAGGTCCCGTCCTGCTGAAGCCGGTCACTCAGATCAATAATGTCCTCAGGCTGGACTGCGGCCAGCTCCTCCGAGGGGCCACCCCCAAGAGCGTAGAAGTCCGGGACGGGTGCAAAGCCGGCCTTCTCTTCTGCCCGATTGACCCGAGCACCCGGAAAGAGTTGGAATCCGGATAGTTTGAAGAGAAGGTTTTGCCCCTCCGGGGCCGGAAACTTCAGAGGTTTGACACCCGGCGCGAAAGGGAAGCCGAAGCCGACACGGTCCTGAAGACGAAGCCGGAAATAGCAAGCCGTCACGGCGGGAAAAGCCGCCGAACGGACGGGGGAAGGGGACGAGGGAAGTTCGACGATCGTCCTGAAGGTAGTACCGTCGTCGCTGGCTTCAAGCCAGGCAAGGGGAGCGGGCGACGAGCCGAAGCCGTGCAGGGCGGGCAGGCCGACCCGGATGGAAGCAATCGCAACGGGCTCGTCATAGTCCAACAGAACCCAAGCTGTGCCGCGACCGTCACGATCGGCAGTATCGGCGGCAGACAACTCGGCGGCGGGCCAGAATAGACCGTCGGCCAGCGTATCCAAAGTGCGTTCGCCCGACGATGGGCCGCTGGCGGTAACCCTTGCAGGGAGGACCGGATGATGGCACTCACGGTGAGGAAGCGCCACAATGGCCACCTCCTCATAGTGGTCTGGGATCTTCATTTCTGACCCACGGACGGCCTTGAACGGGACGTCCTGGAAGGGCCCGGACACGGACGGCGGGACGGGTAGCGCCAGGGGTGCCCGATCGGCCGCGCTGACCTTTGTCGTGCTCCAGACCAGCTTTTTCATTCCTGCTGCGGGGCGGACCCATGGGCCTCCGGTGGCACTCCACCCGGCCGAGGTGGCGATCGACAGCTCCAAGCCCAGCCGATCGGCAGTGTCCGTAGCACACCTCATCGCTGACTGCCAGGCGGGCGAACGGAAGGCAACCTTTTCGGCTACATATTCAGGTGTTCCCATCGAGCCGTTAAATGCCTGAACACCGGCGACTCCGGATGCGGCAAACCACTCCAGGTCCTTGACAATTCCAGCCTCATCAACGTTTCCGTCCATCCAGTGCCACCAAGCCCTGGGACGTGCACTTGCTGGTGGATCAACGAACTCTTGGAACAGCCGGGAGTCCTTGCTCGATTCTCCGTCGGGGGCATGGGGCAGGTCTGGCATTAGAGGTCCTTTAGGCAGCGGCAGTTGGTCTCACCCTAGGACTCAGGCTGGCCCTTTGGGGGCAAAACGACCATGCGGAGTAAGGATGGTGAGCATAGGGGAAAACTATTTCCGCGGTCTCCGCAGGGTTCATCGAAGAACTCCCTGCAGCGACAACGTGGGAACAAAGGCCGATCATCTCCGGGTACCCTTTGCGCCCGCAGTTGGAGGGCGCAAAGGGCATTGGTCAGGAGTGCGACCGGGACGGTCTTCTGGCTACGGCCCGGCGATGTGCTGGGCTCCGGCACGTGCGGCAGTGGCTGCCTGGCTGAGCTTTGGGGTCGGAACGGTGCGAAGACTCCCGCCGGCGCTGAAGACCGGCGACGTGGTCGGGATGACCGTGGAAGGAATCGGCAGCATCGAGAACACCGTGGGAACCCGGCGCGAGGCCGCGACCCGGGTTCCCACTAGGACCCGACCGCGCAACCGGGTCGCCGCTGCGGCTCCTTCCGGAATCTAGGGTGGTTTCCCTCCAGCTCGAAGGTCGAACCGTGGTGGTCGTCATGTTGAGGCACACCCCAATCTGACGTCAGATTGGGGTCAATGAGTGCGTCAGAATAGGGTCCGTTCTACATATTGTGGACACGCCTTTGTGAAGGTCTCTAATCCCAAGCTGACACTTTTGGCTGGAACGCTCAATGTCCGCCAAGGCGTGGACCGCCCAGCCCTACCGCTTCCCCTTCTTCCGCGATCCCTTCCCGCGGCCCTTGTCCGGGTTGGGCGCGTACCGCTGCGCCACCTTGGGCTTCTTGACGGCAGGTCCGCGCCGGTCCGGCTTCGGTTCCTTTTTGGGTTTTTCCTGCTGAGCCGAGGGCTGCCGCGAGCTCGCCGCGGTCCGGCCGCGGACGATCCCGATGAACTCCTCAATGATCTCGTCCGTGGAATCGCTCGGCCAGGCCAGCGCAATCTCGGTAGTAGGCGCACCCGTCAGCCGCCGGGCCACGGTGTCCTTCACGTTGAAATGCCTGGCCACGGACATCGGCAGGATGACCACGCCAGCGCCGGACGCCACCACCTGCATGGCCATTTCCGCTCCGCCCAGCTCGGCGACGTCCAGAAACGTCTCTTCGGCCAGGTCCGCCAGCGCCACTTCCTCAAACACCGAAATCTCGTGCCCCTTCGGCGCCACCACCACGGGCTGCTCCTCATACAGGGGAATCACGCTGAGGCCTTCGCGCTCCACCGGAAGCCGGACGAAGCTGAGGTCCGCGGTACCGTCCGTTAATACGGAAAGCTGCGCACCGTCGTCGGACATGAACGACTCCAGCGGGATGTCCAGCACCCGCTCTTCCCAGCGGCGAATCCACTTCCCCGGCGTCACGCCGGCCACGTACGCGAAACGCAGCACCCGGGGCGCCTCCGGCTCCACGGGTTCGGAGGGGCTGGCGTTCTGCGGGGATTCATTGTCGGCGGGCACGTCTTCACAGTACCGCCCGCCCGGATACCCTTGAAGCATGACCTCTGCAAACTCCCAGTCCATGAAGCCGGCCACCGTTGCCAAGAAACTCGGCATCTACCTGCCCGCAACACCGCAGGAGTTCCAGGATTCAACCATTACCCGCGCCGATTTCGCCGAACTCCAGGCCAACCCGCCGGAGTGGCTCGCGGAACTGCGCCGCAACGGCCCGCACCCCCGCCCGGTGGTTGCGCAGAAACTGAACGTCTCCATCAGCGGCCTGGCCCGCGGCGGCGTTGAAGATGCGCTCACGACGGCGGAAATCACCGCGCTGCTGCAGGCTCCCCCGGCGTGGCTGGTCACCGAGCGCTCCACGCACGCCGCCGTCCGCGCCGAAGCCCAGCGTGTCAAGGACGAGGCTGCCAAAAAAGACGCGAAGAAAGCCCGCGCCAAGGCCGAGTAGTTGCGGCTCATTTTGAGGCCCACACGTTAGCCGCACATCCGGCCGCCGACGTCCGGACGTTCCTGCCCTGCGGCGTAGAACAAAGGCTACATCTGGCGTAGAATTCAGGCATGGACAAGGTTGGTGTTCGTGAACTTAAACAAAACCCCAGGGCTGTCATTGAGAGGGTTGAGCACGGAGCCACGCTCGAGATAACCCTTCAGGGCCGTTCCGTGGCAATGATCAGCCCCATAACGCACCGCAAAAAGTGGACCTCAGCAGCTGAAGTGGCACTTGCGCTGAAGCTGGCCCAACTCGGTTCAGACCAGACCGGATGGCTCGAGGAACACGAAGAATCCAGGGATACTGATCCAGCTGTTGATCCGTGGACACCCCGGTGATCCTGCTGGACACCAACGTCCTGATTGCCCCGCCAGCGGTGTGGCCGGCCGGTGCCGTCCTCGGCTCAAGCATCATCTCACTCGCGGAGCTCCAATTCGGCATCAGGTCATCAGCAACTGAAGAGATCCGCCGCAACCGAGTCCACCGCCTTGCCGTCTGGCGGGAGCTAATGGATTGGATTCTCTTTGACGAGCATGCGGCCGAGAGCTACGGCGAGCTGGCGGCGCGGGTCAAGCGCCTGAGGCCGCAGCATGCCAGGAGTAAGGACATCATGATCGCCGCGCAGGCCCACTCGCTAGGCATCCCGTTGATGACCCGCAACGCCAAGGACTTTGAGTTGATCGAAGATGTGGTGGAAATCCTGGAGGTAGGCGACTGAGGGCGGGTCGAACAATCCGACTCATTCCACGGCTGGGTCCTGCCGCCAAGGCGATAACCTGGACGCTATGCGCACCGGGAGCGGAACACCTTGACGGCCAGAGACTGGTCGGCGGCTGAAATATCCGCAACCGTAGCCAGCTACCTTGAGATGTTACGTCTGGAGGTGCTCGGGCAGCCCTACAGCAAAACGATGTTTCGGGACCGGCTTCTTGATCTGTTGAACGACCGGACCAGCACCGCCGTCGAGTACAAGCACCAAAACATCTCGGCCGTCATGATGAGGTTGGGCCTTCGTCCCATCAAGGGATACCAGCCAGCCAAGAACTATCAGCACGCCCTAATCGCTGAAGTTCAAGCGAAACTGGCTTCCTCGCCGTCGATCATCGAACAAGTGTTGGCCGAAGCACTCCAGACGCCCGACGCAGCCGCAATTGGGGCACTCGACGTCGTGTGGTCCCCCGTCCCCAAAATCGTCCTCCCTGACGAACGGTCCGGCGTCCGGACAGTGCGTCATTATGACTACGCTTCGGTAGAAGCGAGCAACCGGAAGCTCGGGAACGGCGGCGAGGAGGCCGTCGTCGAACTTGAACGCAGGAGGCTGCACGGTGCCGGAAAGCGCAAGCTGGCTGAGTCAGTTGAGCATGTGTCCAAGACCCGCGGCGACGGCCTCGGATACGACATCCTCTCCTTCGAGGAGAGCGGAAAGGAACGGCTCATTGAGGTCAAAACCACAAAGTCGCGCGCCGAGACGCCGTTCTTCGTGTCCCGAAACGAATTGCAGGTTTCCCAAGAGCAGCCCGAAATTTTCCACCTCATCAGGGTTTTCAACTTCGGCCCTGCACCTCGCTGGTACCACCTACCCGGCAGCATTGATGCAACGTGTGAGCTTCAGGAAAGCACATTCCTTGCCGTGCCGAAGGCGGGTTAACGTCGCGTGTGTGCACTCGTGCTGAGGCTGGATGTTCCGGCCGCTCATACAGTCCACTGAAAACCAAAGCTTGTTCGCGGACCCGAACCTACAAGGCTCGGATCCGAGGACAGGCTTCTGTTTTATCAGGGTGAAAGCTCAGTCCTGGTGCAGCTGCACCAGGTTGCCGCAGCCATCCTCGAACACCGCCGTGATTCCGTAAGGGGTCTCCGATGGTTCCCCCGTGAACGTCACACCGGCAGCCACCAGCCTCTCGTACTCGGCCTGCACGTCCGGTACGCCGAACACGATGGCCGGCATCCCGGCGTCGTGCACAGCGTTCATGTAGTCCGCTCCGATCGGGTTGTCGCTGGGCTCCAGCAGCAGCCCAACGGAACTGTCGCCGGCGCCGGGATCCTTGATGATGAAGAGGTTGTGTTCGGGCATCGCCATCAGCGTCTCGAAGCCGAGGGTCTCGGTGTAAAACGTGTGGGCGGTGGCCGGATCCTTGACGTGGATGCTGCACATTTTCAGTCTCATGGTCCCAAGCTACCCGGCCGGAAGCAGGGCAGGGAACCGCAAACCCGTCGGGACCCCGGCACCCCATTGACCCCAGTCCCCGCAGGGGATGCAATGGAAGGAGCAGTCCGGAATCCTGGGCCGGGCCTGATACGGGGAGGTGCCGCAGTGCCGGCATTTGCAGAGTCTGTCCTGGCGGGATCGTTCCAGCTGCTGTTCTGGGGCGCGGTGCTGGTGTGCGCGGTGGTCGCCACCGTCCTGGCTGTCCGCCACCACTCGACGCCGGCACCGGAGGCAAGTGCCCCCGACACGGTGTTCTGGGACGTGTTCATGGGCTCCGCCGTGGCTATCCCTGCCATCCTCATTCCCACCCTGGCCGCACCCTGGTCCGGCGCTGTGCTCACCGTGCTCGGCGTCGGTGCGGGGGTGGCCGCGCACCGGGGCAGCCCGCGGATCCTCGCCTGGCAGGCAAACCTCCGGCAGCAAAAGAAAAACAAGCCCCTTTACACGGCCGCGCAGGCTGAGCACGAGACACTGCTCGCCCGTTGGAGCCGCTACGAACTGGATCCGGCCTGCTGCATCGACTATCCGGCCATGACGGATGTCCGCCGGCCGGAGACGTCGGCCCTGATCAAAGCGATGCGGGATGCGGAGCAGCTGCGCGCCGAGCGGCACCAGGGGTACGCTCCCGCCGTCGAGCGCTTTGCCGTTGCCCTGACCGCCGCTGAAAGGGCGGCCGGCATCCCCGCGGGAGGTTAACTGCTGTGTCGCCGCCGCTGGAGTCCGGCCTCGGGGCGCCGTAGCATCCGAGGATGGAACCCACAGAAGCGGACATCCGTGACCAGTTCGGCAGGCGCCTGGAGGACAAGGGGGCCTGGCGGCAGGCAATCACCCTTGAAGCCGCCGGGGAACTGACGGCGCGCTGGCTGGAGGGCCACAGCGAATACCAAGCCGCCACGTTCACTGTGCGCTACGACGACGAGACCGAACCCATCGCCGTCGAGCTGGCTGCCCTCAACCGGAACGGGCTGTTCACCAAGGAATCCCAGCCGGGACTGCGGACCGAAAACCTGGCCCAGCGCCAGTACGTCACCGCATTCTGCAGCGCCGACGTGGCCGCCGACCTCCTCGCCCTGTCCACCCGCACCGAACTGGTGACGGTGGCGCACGCACCCGGCGAGGCCAGCAGCGCCGCCATCCCGGTAACGCTCGACGGCGACGAGGTAGTCACCGTCCTCGGCTCCAGTGAGAACCCGGTGGACGAGGAGCAGATCCAGGACTGGGCGGACGAAACCAACGAAACCCTGGCGTTGCTGCTCGCCGACTCCTGGTACGTGGAAATCCTGGACCCTCTCTGGGGACGGAATGACGTACTGCTCCCGGCCGTCCTCGCCACGCTGACCGCGCGGCAGTAAGGCCGCGTGGCAGTAGGGCCGGCTCTCCCAGGACAGCGCAAAGGCCGCCCCGTTGAGGGCGGCCTTTGTGCTTGTTCGTTACCTACAGCTCCACGGTGCCGCTTTCGCCCACACTCATCCGGCTGTTGGTCACCTTGGACTTCACCCACTGGAAGACCGTGGCTGCGGTGCCGCCGGGGCTGGTCCAGTATTCCGCGGAGTCCGAGTCGACCCGAAGCAGGCAAACTTCGGGGGTGTCCGGTCCGTCCGGGTACCAGGCCTCAACGGTCTGGTTCCACATTTCGTGGATCTTGGCCCGGTCGGTGATTACCTCTGCGGTGCCGGCAACGGACACCCACTCGGTGCGCTTGCCGAAGGACACGTTCACCCTGGGATCCGCCCGGACATGGGCCACCTGCGAGGTGCCGAGGCCCGTGAAGAACCACAGGTCGCCGTCGTCCTTAACATCCTGGACGGCGAGCGGCCGGCTGACCAGCGCACCCTCTTCGTTGATGGTGGTCAACATCCCGATATGGGAATCGTTGATGATGTCCGTAACTTTGCTGATGTTCTCAGTGTCCGTCATGCTCTCACCTCGTTCTGGTCGAAAGGGAAGTTCCCCTGTCCAGCCTATTGGTAAGCATGCTTAGAATCCACCCCCGGCACCCCCCACCCGGGTCCCCCAAGCCGCGCGCCGCCGTCGAACCCTCAGAAGTGCGAGTTGCCTGCCTTGACGGCGAGCACGGGACGGTCGGCCTGCATCAGGATCCGCTGGGCATGGCTGCCGAGGATGAACTTGCCCACCTGCGAACGGTGCCGCAGCCCGATCACAATGAGGGACGCATCCACCTCGCGGCCCACCTCAAGGAATTCGTCGGCCAGGTCGTTCAGGTAGGGCGGCTGCATCACGGTCGCCGTAACCCCGGCGTCTTCCGCCCGTCGGGCAGCCTCCGCCAGCAGGTCCGACGGCGCCACGGACTTGTCCACCAGAGCGCCTTCGCGGGCCGAATTGACGATCACCAGGTCCTCCTTCCGGAGGGTGGCCTCGGCGATGCCCGCCACCAGGGCGGCCTCCCCGGCAGGGGTGGGGACGAATCCAACGATGATGCTCATACCTTCTCCTTGATTTCTGAAGCTGCCGGGACGGCCGGGGTGGAGGCCTTGCGCTTGGCTGCGGCGCCGCGGATGACCGGCAGCACGGCTACCAGGACGAACACCACCAGCAGCGTGGCCGAAATGGGGCGGCCGAAGAAGCCGGTGGGCTCTCCGCCGAACACCAGCAGGGAGCGGCGCATGGAGCTTTCCAGCAGCTCACCAAGGACAAACGCCAGCACCAGCGGCCCGGGTTCGAAGCCGAACTTCTTCATGAGGTAACCCACGATGCCGAAGACCACCACGAGCGTCACATCGAACATGCTGTTGTTGATGGTGTACGCACCCAGCAGCGTGATGAGCGCTGTGACGGGTGCCAGGATCGCGGCCCGGACCCGCAGGATCTTCACGAAGATTCCCACGAGCGGCAGGCTCATGATCAGCAGCAGGATGTTGCCGATGTACATGGAGTTCACGACGCCCCAGAACAGCTCCGGGTTCTGTTCCACCAGCTGCGGCCCCGGCGTGACGCCCTGGATGAGCAGCGCACCGAACATCAGTGCCATGGTGGCGTTCGCGGGGATGCCGAGGGTCAGCAGCGGGATGAACGACGACGTCGCCGCGGCATTGTTCGCCGTTTCCGGCCCTGCCACGCCCTCGGGGGCACCCTTCCCGAAACGTTCGGGCTGCTTGGCGCGCTTCTTCTCCATTGCGTAGGAAGCCATCGAGGCGATGGTCGCCCCGCCGCCGGGGAGGATCCCCAGGAAGAAGCCCAACACTGACCCGCGGCCGATGGCGCCGGATGCCTGCTTCAGGTCGTTCCGGGAAGGCCAGACGTTGGTGACTTTCGACGGCGCCTTGGCGGCCCGGTGCCGCTCCTCCAGGTTGTAGAGGATCTCTCCGAGGCCGAAAAGACCCATCGCGATGGGCACGAAGTCGATGCCGTCCGCAAGTTGCAGGTTGCCGAAGGTGAAGCGGCTTTCGCCGGTGAAAATGTCGCGGCCAACCGTGGCGAGCAGGAGGCCCAGTGCCGCGGCGATGAGCGCCTTGGCTTTTGATCCGTTGCTGATGGTGGCCACGAGGAGGATGCCGAGCAGGGCCAGGGCGGTGTATTCGGGCGGTCCGAAGTCCAGGGCGAAGCTGGCCACAATTGGGGCCAGGAACGTCAGGCCGATGATAGAGGCAGTGCCACCAATGAAGGAGCCAATGGCTGCCAGGCCCAGCGCGGTACCGGCCTTGCCCTGTTTGGCCATCTGGTAACCGTCGAAGACGGTGACCACAGAGGACGCTTCGCCGGGGAGCCGGAGCAGCACGGACGTGATGGTGCCGCCGTACTGGGCGCCGTAGAAAATGCCCGCGAGCATGATGATGGCCGTGACGGGCTCAACGTTGTAGGTGAGCGGAAGCAAGATGGCGATGGTTGCCGCGGGCCCCAGTCCGGGCAGCACACCGATAAGCATGCCGATCACGACGCCGATCAGGCAGTACAGGAGGTTTGTCGGCTCCAGGACAACGGCAAATCCGTTAATGACGGGATTTAGAAAATCCACGGGGTTCTCCTAGAAGAGGTGGGGAATGGATGTGCCGAGCGCCAGGACGAAAATGCCATAAAAGGCAATGACCACACTGGCGCTGACAACGAGGGTGGAACGCCAGGTTTCGCCGCCCAGGAAGCGCATCCAGATGACGCACAGCACCAGGGCCGGGATTTCAAAACCGATCAGCGGCATGAGGGCCACGATGGCGGCCAGGGTCACCAGCCCAGTGAGCGGAGCCGTGGACATGCGGGTGAATTTCTCCGCGTCCCGGTTGCGCCGGCCGGCGATCAGCTGGAACAGGCCCAGTGCCACCATGACGCAGCTGATGAGGAACGGCCAGAGGCCGGGCTCCGGGGTGGCCGGGGTGCCGAGGCCCATCGCGACGGACAGGACGACGGCGCCGATCCCCACTCCGAGCACCACCAGGGAGGATGCCGCGTTGGCCAGGGCCCCTGCCGCCGGAGGCTTCTCCTCCTCCCACTGGGCGGCGAGCTGCTCCGGCGTCAGGTCATCCACGTCGGGGGCGTCCACCTCCACGGCGGACTTCTCCACGGCGGACTCTTCCACGACGGACCCTGCGGGAGTTTCCTTCGCTCGAATCACTTCTTTCCGTTCAGGCTGATCTGGTACTTGTCCACGAGTTCCTTGTACTTGGCTGCGTAGCCCTTCCACTCCTTGACCACTTCCTCACCGGAGATTTCCTTGGGGGTCAGCATGTTCTTCTTGTTGAATTCCTTGTAGGTGTCCGTCTTGAACGTCTCCTGGAATGAGGCGAGGAGCTTGTCCTTCACGTCCTGCGGGGTGCCTTTGGGGGCAGCCACCGCACGGTACTGCGCCACGGGGACGTCGTAGCCGGCTTCCTTGGCAGTGGGCGTGTCCGGCAGGAAGCTGGTGCGGCCTTCCGAGAACACCAGCAGCGGGGCAACCTTGCCCGCCGTGATCTGCGGCATCGCTTCACCCAGCTGGATGGTGGTGAGTTCAACCTGGTTGCCCAGGGCCGCCGTCAGGGCAGGCTTGCCGCTGTCGAACGGAACATCGGTGCCGGTGACGTTGGCCTGCTTGAACAGCACTTTCTGTGCCAGCTGGCTTCCGGTGCCCACACCGGTAGTGCCGAACGTGACGTTCCGGCCGGCGCCTGTCACGTCCTTGAAACTCTTGAAGCCCGAGCCGGGGCTGGCAACCAGGACGTAGTCGTCCTGGGACAGGCCGGCGATGATGTCCAGGTCGTCGATGTTGACGGCTTCGTCAGCCGATACTGCCAGGGGCGTGATGGTGATCAGGGAGGCGGTCAGCAGGACCAGCTCCTGACCATCGGCCGGCTTGCCGGCAACTTCCTTGGTGGCGAGGGCGCCGTTCGCGCCGGGCTTGTTCACTACGGGGACGGGCTTGCCGAGGGTCTTGGAGGCGCCTTCGGCCAGGGCCCGGGCGATCAGGTCAGTGCTGCCGCCGGCAGCTTGGCCCACAGTGAGGTTGACGGGGCCGGTGGGGAACTTGGATGAATCGGCGGGGCCGCCAGCCACGTTTCCACAGGCGGTCAACGCCAGGAGTGTCAGGGCAGACGCCGCTCCGAGGACGGCGCGGCGGGCGGGGAAGTGCTTCATTGGGACTCCTCGTAGAAATTCCGGGGCGGATCCCGGCGGGCGTGTGAACCGAATCACTTCGGCTCGCTAGTCGAGTGTAGGGAGCCGTTATGATGCATGTCTAAACCCTAATAAGCATCAGGTAATACCCGGAAGGCATCATGTTTACCTTCGACCAACTGGCCGGATTCATTGCCGTCGCTGAGGAACTGCACTTCGGCAGGGCAGCGGAGCGCCTCAACATGACCCAGCCCCCACTGAGCCGGCAGATCCAGAAATTGGAAAAGATCATTGGCACCGAATTGCTGGAACGCGATAACCGGAAGGTGCAGCTCACGCCCGCCGGCGAAGCGTTCCTTGAGGAAGCCAGACGGCTGATGGCTTTGGCTAACCGGGCACCGGTCACCGCCCGACGGATCGCCACCGGCCGCTCGGGCCACCTGCGGGTGGGCTTTACGGCAGCTAGTGGCTTCAGCATCCTGGGACCGCTGCTGGAGGAGATCTCGGAAATCATCCCGGATGTGGACATCGACCTCCAGGAACTTGTCACGGGCGAACAGATCCAGGGTCTGCTCACCGGTGGACTCGATCTGGGCCTCGCCCGGCCCCCCTTCGACCGGGGGATCTTCGACTCGCACCTGCTGTACAAGGAATCCATGATGCTGGCAGTGCCTAGCGGCCATCCGCTGTCGGCTTTGACGCGCCCCATCGAGGACTCGGATCTCACCGGCGAGCCGTTGATCATGCACTCACCCACGAAGGCAACGTACTTCTATGACCTCGTGGTCAGGATGCTCCCCGTCCAGCACGCCAACGTGATCCATACGGTCAGCCAGATCCTCACCATGGTTTCCCTGGTGGCAGCCCGCCGCGGGGTGGCCTTCGTTCCCCACTCGGCAACACTGCTGGCCATCAAGGGCGTCGAGTTCCTGCCCTTGGCCGGCATGGAGAGCGAACAACCGGTGGAGCTGCACGCCATCTGGAACCGGAAAGTGGTCAACCCGGCCCTCCGCCGCCTGCTGCAGGATCTGGAGTTCCGCACCGAATAGCGAGGGCCGCCGTCGGAATTCAATACCCTTCCGGTATCACCGGATACACAAATACACTTAGACAGGCATAACGTCCTCTGCCTAACCTGAACAGGATCCACACCACCCGCCCGCGGCACTCACCACGCGGCGCCCAGACAGAGGACAACAACGTGGCAAAGTACACCCCGCAGGAACTGGCAGACACCCTCAAGGAAGGCCTGCTGTCCTTCCCGGTGACCGCCTTCGACGCCAACCTGCAGTTCGATGAGGAAAGCTACCGCAAGCACCTCGCCTGGCAGGCCAGCTTCCCGGTGGCGGGCCTCTTTGCCGCAGGCGGCACCGGCGAGGGCTTCTCCCTCACGCCCGGAGAGTCCGAGCGCGTGGTCCGCGCCGCCGTCGATGAGGTGGGCAGCCTCGTTCCCGTGCTCGCCTCCGCCGGCGGCTCCACTGCCCAGGCCATCGAGAACGCCCAGGCCGCAGAAGCCGCCGGCGCGGACGGCCTCCTGCTCCTCCCGCCGTACCTGACCGAAGCTGACCAGGCCGGCCTCGTTGACCACGTCAGCGCCATCTGCAGCTCAACGTCGCTGGGCGTCATTATCTACAACCGCGCCAACGCCATCTACAAGGACACCACAGTGGCCACGCTGGCTGACCGCCACGAAAACCTCATCGGTTTCAAGGACGGCGTGGGCGACCTCGAACACGATGCCCGCGTCTACGCCAAACTCGGCGACCGCCTGTTCTACCTCGGCGGCCTGCCCACAGCCGAAACGTTCGCCCTCCCGCTGCTGCAGCTGGGCATGAGCACCTACTCCAGCGCCATGTACAACTTCGTCCCGCAGTTCGCCCTGGACTTCTACCAGGACGTGCGCAACAACGACCGCGTCGCCGTCAACAAGAAGCTCAACGAGTTCGTCATCCCGTACCTGGACATCCGCGACCGCGTGAAAGGCTACTCTGTGTCCATCGTCAAGGGCGGACTGGACGCCATCGGCCGCCCTGCCGGCGGAGTCCGGCCGCCGCTGCAGAACCTGGCACCCCAGGACCTTGCGGACCTCAAAGCCCTCATCGCCAACATCTCCTGACCCGCCTTCTCCTAGGAGTAACTACAGTGACACTCACCGGACATTCCCTGATCGCCGGCCAGACCGTCGTCGGCAGCGGCAAAACAGCCTTTGGCTTCAACCCCGCCACCAACGAACAGCTCGAGCCCGCCTACTCGCTGATCACCGAGGAGCAGTTGACGACGGCGACCTCCGCTGCCGCGGCCGCCTACCCCTCGTTCAGTACGCTGGACCCCGCAGCCCACGCAGCGTTCCTGGACGCCATCGCGGACAACATCGAGGCCATCGGCGATGAGCTGATCGTCCGCGCCGGCCAGGAAACCGGCCTGGCCGCCGCACGCCTCCAGGGCGAGCGGGCGCGCACCACCGGCCAATTGCGGCTCTTCGCCAACGTTGTCCGGCAGGGCGACTTCCGCGGCGTCCGGATCGACCCCGCCATCCCGGACCGCACGCCCCTGCCGCGCGCTGACATCCGCCAGCGCCAGATCCCGCTGGGCCCGGTGGCCGTCTTCGGGGCGAGCAACTTCCCGCTGGCATTCTCGACGGCGGGGGGAGACACCGCGTCCGCCCTCGCCGCCGGCTGCCCCGTGGTGTTCAAGGCACACAACGCCCACCCGGGCACCGGCGAACTCGTGGGCCAGGCCATTGTTAAGGCGGTTGCCGATGCCGGCCTGCACCCGGGCGTCTTCTCCCTGATCTATGGCCCCGGCAGCAGCATCGGCCAGGCCCTTGTGGCCGACCCCGCCATCAAGGCCGTGGGCTTCACCGGCTCCCAGTCAGCCGGCATCGCCCTGATGCGCACCGCAGCCGCCCGGCCCGAGCCGATCCCTGTCTACGCCGAAATGTCCTCGCTGAACCCGGTGTTCGTGTTCGACGGCGCGCTGCGCGGTTCCGCCGAAGACGTTGACGCTTTGGCACAGCAGTATGTCACCGCCGTCACCGGCAGCTCAGGCCAGCTCTGCACCTCTCCCGGACTCCTGTTCGCCCCGGCCGGCGAGCTGGGTGACAAACTCGCTGCCGCCGTCGGACGCGCTGTTTCCGCCTGCGCGGGGCAGACCATGCTCACCGAAGGAATCGCCGGCTCCTGGAACGCCGGCGCCGAAGCCCTCGGTTCCGCCGACGGCGTCACCCTCGTCGGGCAGGGCACCACAGGCCCCACCGAAAACGCCCCCGCGCCCGCCATCTTCGGCACCCAGGTCAGGGACTTCGTCACCAACCAGGTGCTGCACCAGGAAATCTTCGGTGCGGCATCGCTGGTGATCCGCTACTCCTCCACCGCGGAACTGCTCGACGCCATCGACCGGCTCGAGGGCCAGCTCACGGCGTCCCTGCAGCTCACCGAGGAGGACTACGCGACGGCGGCACCGCTGATCCCCGCGCTCGAGCAGAAAGTGGGGCGCATCATCGTGAACGGCTGGCCCACCGGCGTCGAAGTGGGCCACGCCATGGTCCACGGGGGCCCGTTCCCCGCCACCTCCGACTCACGCACCACCTCCGTGGGCACCCTCGCCATCAACCGGTTCCTTCGCCCCGTGGCCTACCAGAACCTGCCCCAGGAACTGCTGCCGGTTGCCCTGCAGGACGCCAACCCCTGGCAGCTCAACCGCCGCGTCGACGGCACCGTCGTTGCAGCGGATGCACAGGTCAGCGCATGACCAATCAGCCTGTTATTTCACGCGTGGAGGTCGTCCCCGTAGCCGGCCACGACAGCATGCTGATGAACCTCAGCGGGGCGCACGGTCCGTTCTTCACCCGCAACGTGGTCATCATTACCGACTCCGAGGGCCGCACCGGCCTCGGCGAGGTGCCCGGCGGCGAGAAGATCAAGGCCACCATCGAGGAGGCCGGCGCCCTGATCAACGGCAAACCGGTGGCGCGCTACCGGTCGCTGCTGCGGGAAGTCGCCGCGGAATTCGCAGACCGCGACGCCGGCGGCCGCGGCCTGCAGACCTTCGACCTGCGCACCACGGTCCACGCCGTCACCGCCGTCGAATCTGCCCTGCTTGACCTGCACGGCCAGTTCCTCGGCGTACCCGTCGCGGAACTGCTTGGTGACGGCCAGCAGCGCACCTCGGTGCCCATGCTCGGGTACCTCTTCTTTATTGGTGACCACGCCCGCACTGACCTTCCCTACCTGGTGGAGGACGCGCCGTCGGACCGCTGGGAGCAGGTCCGCCGGCAGGAAGCCATGACCCCCGAGGCAGTGGTTGCCTTGGCCGAAGCCGCGCAGGAGCGGTACGGATTCAGTGACTTCAAGCTCAAGGGCGGCGTGCTGTCCGGGGACGACGAAGTGGATGTAGTCACCGCCCTCCACCAGCGCTTCCCCGAAGCGCGCGTGACCCTCGACCCTAACGGCGGCTGGCTCCTCGAGGAGGCCATCCGCCTCGGTATGAGGATGCAGGGGGTCGTGGCGTACGCCGAGGATCCCTGCGGCGCCGAAGGACGCTTCTCCGGCCGCGAGGTGATGGCCGAATTCCGCCGTGCCACCGGGCTGAAGACGGCCACCAACATGATCGCCACGGACTGGCGGGAAATGTCCCACGCCATCCGCAGCAACGCCGTTGACATTCCCTTGGCGGATCCGCACTTCTGGACCATGTCCGGCTCAGTCCGCGTGGCGCAGCTGTGCAACGAGTTTGGCCTGACTTGGGGATCACACTCCAACAACCACTTCGACATCTCCCTGGCCATGTTCACGCACACCGGCGCCGCCGCCCCGGGCGAAATCACCGCGCTGGACACCCACTGGATCTGGCAGGACGGACAGGGACTCACCAGGAACCCGCTCCAGATCCGGGACGGGGCCATCTCGGTGCCCGACGCCCCGGGGCTCGGCATCGAGCTGGACCGCGCCGCCCTGGACAAAGCCCACGAGCTGTACCTGCAACACGGTTTGGACGCCCGTGACGACAGCATCGGCATGCAGTACTACGTGGACGGCTGGTCCTTCGACCCGAAGCGGCCCTGCCTGGTGCGCTAGGCTCGGCCTGCATCAATTCGAGTCGGTTCCGCACGGCCGGACTTCTCTGTGCGCGGAGGCGGCCGTGCGGAACCCCCAAAAGTTACATAGAAGGGCGCATTTGTGGGCGGCGTTGTATCCGGCATCCTGATCGTCTCCGCCGTCATTGCCGGGGGCTATCTAGCCGCCCGGCTGCGGATTTTGGGGCCGGAGGTCCAGGGAGCACTGACCCGCACGGCCTACTACGTCACCAACCCGGCGCTGCTGTTCACAGTGGTGGCCGGCAGTGACATCCGGGCAGCCCTCGGAACGGACGCCCCGCTGGCGCTGCTCTCGGCAGCGATAGTGGGGCTTCTCTATTGCCTGGCGAGTTTTCTGTTCTTCCGGCGCCCGGTGGCGGAGACCGCCGTCGGGGCCATGGCAAGCAGCTACGCCAACGCCAACAACATCGGCATCCCGGTCTCGCTATACGCCGTCGGTACCGCACAGCACGTGGCACCCGTGCTGCTGGTGCAACTCCTGGTGATGGCGCCCTTCTACCTGACCGTGATGGGGCTGGCTTCCGGGTCTCGGCTTTCATGGAAAAAGACGCTCGTCTCGCCGTTCGCTAATCCTATGATCATCGCCTCAGCACTGGGGGCCGTCGTCGCCATTACGGGGTGGACCGCTCCCGACCTGCTGCAGAAACCCATCGACATGCTCGCAGGCGGCGCCGTGCCCATGGTCCTGCTGGCTTTCGGCCTGTCCCTCGCCGGCCGCGCCCCGCTCCAAAAGGGTGACGGCCGGGTTGAAACGCTCGTGGCTACGTTCCTCAAGATTGCGGGCATGCCGGCGGTGGTGTGGGTCCTTGGACGCTTCGTCTTCGGGCTTGAAGGGCAGCACCTGCTGGCAAGCGTGATCATGGCGGCACTGCCCACGGCGCAGAACGTGTTCCTCTTCGCGTCCCCCTACGGCCGCGGCATGACGGTTGCACGCGACGTCATCCTGTGCACCACCGTACTCAGCGTGGGTGCACTCGTGGTTGTTGCGTGGCTGATGGGCTGAGCTCTCGCCGCTTCTCTTG
Organism: Pseudarthrobacter sp. TAF60_1; assembly: GCF_052113505.1. NCBI lineage: Bacteria > Bacillati > Actinomycetota > Actinomycetes > Micrococcales > Micrococcaceae > Pseudarthrobacter > Pseudarthrobacter sp. TAF60_1. Next base: position 82,901 of record NZ_JBFRDI010000006.1, on the reverse strand, counting down.
TAATACAAGTTGATTACTTATAGAATAAGTGGAGGCAATGTTGCCCATCCCTCTCTAGGAGAACCCCCATGAGTACCGTCGATTTCATCCGGCACGTCAAGCTTTCCACCGCCCGCCTTCCGCTTGCCGTTCCCATCAGCGACGCAAAGGTCTTCACCGGCCGCCAGAAGCCCATGACCGAAGTGGTGTTCCTGTTTGCCGAGATCACCACGGAGCTCGGCCACACCGGCATCGGCTTCAGCTACTCCAAACGAGCCGGCGGCCCCGCCCAGTACGCCCATGCCAAGGAAGTCGCCGAAGGCCTGATTGGCGAGGACCCCAACGACATTGGCAAGATCTACACCAAGCTCCTCTGGGCCGGCGCATCTGTGGGCCGTTCCGGTGTGGCCACGCAGGCCCTCGCCGCCATCGACATTGCCCTCTACGACCTCAAGGCCAAGCGGGCCGGCCTTTCGCTGGCCAAGTTCCTCGGCGCCTACCGGGACTCCGTCCAGACCTACAACACTTCCGGCGGCTTCCTCAACGCCTCGCTCGATGAGGTCAAGGCCCGGGCCACCGTCCTCCTGGAGGAAGGCATCGGCGGCATTAAGATCAAGGTGGGCCTGCCGGACTCGGCCGAGGACCTGCGCCGCGTTGCGGCCATCCGCGAGCACATCGGCTGGGACGTTCCGCTGATGGTGGATGCCAACCAGCAGTGGGACCGCCCCACCGCCCTGCGCATGGGCCGCCAATTGGAACAGTTCAACCTCATCTGGATCGAAGAGCCGTTGGACGCCTACGACTTCGAAGGCCACGCCCACCTCGCCAACGTCCTGGACACCCCCATCGCCACCGGTGAAATGCTGGCCTCCGTGGCAGAACACAAGGGCCTTATCAACGCCAACGGCTGCGACATCATCCAGCCGGATGCGCCGCGCGTCGGCGGCATCACGCAGTTCCTGCGCCTGGCAGCCCTCGCGGACGAACGCGGCCTGGGCCTGGCCCCGCACTTCGCCATGGAAATCCACCTGCACCTTGCCGCCGCCTACCCGCGGGAACCGTGGGTAGAGCACTTCGACTGGCTGGACCCGCTCTTCAACGAACGCCTCGAAACCAAGAACGGCCGGATGATCGTGCCGGACCGCCCGGGCCTGGGCGTCACACTCAGTGACCAGGCACGTGCCTGGACCACCGAGACTGTGGAGTTCGGCCAGTAACCTTGAACGCATGACCCGGAACCTGACCGCGGACCTCACCGCAGAGCTTCGCACCCGCATAGTGGACGGCGCCATCCAGCCGGGAGACAAACTTCCGAGCGAGAACACGCTGATGGGCGAATTCAGCGTCAGCCGCACCGTGGTGCGCTCGGCGCTGACGAGGCTCCAGGCCGAGGGGCTGGTGGAAACCGAACGCGGGCGGGGCAGCTTTGCACTGACCCCGCCCGACGCCGGCCACCAGCCGGTCCCGGGCAGCCGGCCCGTGGCCAGCGTCGAAGACCGCCTCCACCTGCTCGAATTCCGGATGGGCGTGGAAGCCGAGGCGGCGGCACTGGCAGCCCGCAACCACTCCGACCGCCAGCTCCGGACCATCAACTCCGCGCTGGAACAATTCACCTCCAGCGCCGACCATCCCGGCCACGCCATGAAGGCCGATTACGAATTCCACCGCGCCATCGCGGCCGCCTCCGGCAACCCCTTCTACTCGGACTGCCTGGCCGCCCTGGGACAGACGATGATCGCGATGCCGCGCACCCGGCTCATGACCGGCGTCGAGCATTACGCCCGGGACCACTTCGACCAGGTGATCCACGAGCACCGATCCATCGCCGCCGCCGTCGCAGACGGTGATGAGGCCGCTGCCGCAGCCGCCATGCGCAGCCATCTGGCAAATTCCCGACGCCGGTTCAAGGCTTCTGTGCGGCAGCCCGCCTAAGACTCCCCTCCCGATGGTCTACTCCCCGCGGCGTTACCCGGGGATTCGACCGTTCGGCGGGGAAAATGGGCCACAACCAAGCACGCCGCGGCGGTTAAGCAAAGAGAACCCCGGTCCGAAGACCGGGGTTCTCTTGTTTGCGTGCGCGAGGGGGGATTTGAACCCCCACGCCCTTTCGGACACTGGCACCTGAAGCCAGCGCGTCTGCCGTTCCGCCACTCGCGCGCAACTTCTTTTCCTCGAATCACGGCGGGTTTCCCCGATCCGCGACCTTGTAAAAGCAGCGAGATCAAGCATAACGGACATCAGCGGCAAAACACTAATTGACGTCCGGAGGCCTCCGAAACCTGCCTCTTAAACACGGCAGCTGACGCCGGAAACTGAACTTTTCCGGCGGCCCGGCGGGTGGGCATTAAGGTCATTCACAGGCCTGCCCAGTAGTATCTGATGTAGTAGTGCCCGCCGCTGCAAGGCGGAGCACCGCGTACTTACCTGCACTGCTGGTTGAGTTCCGGAACGAATACTGCCCCGCAAACGGGGGGAAAGGAGAAGGACCATGGGATTGCTGGACAAGGTCGAGCGTGGCATCGAAAAGGCCGTCCGCGGTGTCTTCTCCACCGGCTCGCGGGCCCAGGTGGAACCTGTGGAAATCGCCAGCCGCCTCCGCCGCGAACTGGACCATAAATCGCTCACCGTTTCGGCCGGGCGCACGCTGGCCCCGAACGTGTTTGACGTCCAACTCAGTGAGAACGACTTCACCAGGGCCCAGGAATGGGGCACGCCCCTGGCCGAGGAACTGTGCGACGTCGTGATCAACCACGTCCGCAGCCAGGGATACACGCTGCAGGGACCGGTGCGAATCTCGTTCCGCCGGGCCGAGGAACTGCGGGCCGGAGATTTCGAAATTGCGTCCTCCACCGAGAAGTCGGGCGCACCAGCCAACCCGGCCCCCAGGCCCAACCTCCCGGCAGCCCCCACGCGCCAGCCGGTCCGGCTCCAGCCCGTCCTGGACATTGACGGCCAGCGGTACTCCCTGAACGCTCCCTCCATCGTCCTGGGACGCTCGTCGGAGGCTGACATCCTGGTTGATGACACTGGCGTTTCGCGGCGCCACCTGGAGATCCGCACCGCCAGCGGCGTAACCAGCGCCGTGGATCTCGGTTCGACAAACGGCAGCTATGTCAACGGCCACAAGGTGGCGGGCAGCACCGAACTGACAGACGGCTCCACGATCACGATGGGACGGACAAAGATTATCTTCCGCCTGCTCCCCGCCAACCCTGGTGGCCGCCAGTGAGTGACATGAGCGAACTGACCATTACGGCCCTGCGGTTCGGGTTCCTGATCCTGCTTTGGGTTCTCATCTTCAGCATCGTCTCCGCCATGCGGCGCGATCTTATGGTGGGCCGGAAGGCCGCCGCGGGCACGCCCACGGCGCGGCAGGTCCGGAAGAATCCTGAGCTGGCCGAAGCTCCGCCGCAGCCGGTCAAGCAACAGGCCCACCAACTCGTTGTCACCGAGGGACCGCTCAAAGGCAAGACCCTTCCCCTGGCCGCCAGCCCCATCCTTTTGGGCCGCGCGCAGGAAGCCACGCTCGTGCTGGAGGACGACTATGCGTCGGGCCGCCACGCACGGTTATTTCCGCAGGGCAGCCGCTGGTTCATCGAGGACCTCGGCTCCACCAACGGCACCTACCTGGCCGACCAGCAACTTACCCGGGCCCTGCCCGTTGAGCTTGGCGTACCCGTGAGAATCGGCAAGACGGTCATCGAATTGAGGCCATAGCCAATGGCCGATGAAACCCCCGCAGACGAGGCTAAGCCCGTGCAGCGGCCCCTGATCATGCGCTATGCAGCGCGCTCGGATGTGGGCCGTATCCGTGCCAAGAATGACGACTCAGCGTACGTGGGCCGGTATCTGGCAGTGGTTGCGGACGGCATGGGCGGGCACGCGGGCGGCGACGTCGCCTCGGCGGCCACCGTCCTGGACATGCTGCACCTGGACCACGGGGATTACCACGGCGATGCTGTCACCGTCCTTGCCGACGAAATCCAGACAGCCAACTCGCTGCTGTCCGAGCTCGTGCACATCAACCCCAAGCTGGCTGGCATGGGCACCACCGTCACCTCGCTGCTGCTCGCCGAGGGCAAGCTCCACATCGCCCATATTGGCGATTCCCGCGCCTACCGCCTGCGTGACGGCGTGTTTGAGCAGGTCAGCGTGGACCACACGTTCGTCCAGCGGCTCATCGACGAGGGACGCCTGCGGCCCGAGGAAGCCGAAACCCACCCCCACAAGAACGTCCTGATGCGCGTCCTCGGAGATGTTGATGCCAGCCCCGAATTGGACCTGGACACCATGGACGTCCAGCCCGGGGAGCGTTGGCTTCTTTGCTCGGACGGCCTCAATTACGTGGCCGGACACGTCGTGGAGCGCACGGTCCGGGAGACAAAAGACCTCCGCGAGTGCGTTGAAACCCTGGTGGACCTGACCCTTGAAGCCGGCTCGCCGGACAACGTCACCGTGATCATGGTGGAGATTGTGGAGGAAACGCACGACGACGTCAGTACCGCCGCCGTCGACGTCGTACCTCCCGCAGTGGTCACTGAAGCCGGAACCGCGGACGCCAAAGCTGAAGCCGCGGCAGCGGCAGATGCCGACGGTAAAGCCGCCCCGGCCCCCAAACCTGTGGTCGAAAAGCCGGACGCAGCAGACCAGGGCACGTCCACGGACCCGCACCTGGGCGAGCACCTGTCAGCTGAAGTGCTTCGCCAGGAGCTTTCCTCGCGGCCACACGAACTGGTCGGGGCTGCGGCCACCGCCGCGGAGTCCGGCTCCATTCCCACCATCGCAGGCCGCACCGTAGCCAGGCGCGCGGCCACCGTTCTCACGCATAAGGCCGACGCCCCTGCGAACGAAGAAGACGAGATCCTGGAGCCCGGGAAACCCCGCCGCTGGGTCACCTGGTCCATCGCCGCCGCGGTGCTTCTTGTGCTGACTATCGGACTCTGGCTCGGCTATGCGTGGACACAGACCCGGTACTACATCGGGGAGTACGATTCGCGCGTTGCCATCTACAACGGGGTTTCGCAACGGCTCGGGCCCATCCAGCTTTCCACCCTCGAGGCCGTGACTGAGATCCGGATGGATTCCTTGCCCCTTTTCTCCCAGCAGCGCGTGCGTCAGACCGTTCCAGCGCGTGACCTTTACGACGCACAACGGATCGTCAAGAATCTCGAGGGCACCGGAACCATTGCGCCCGCCGAGTGCCTGACCGCATCGCCCACGGCAACCGCCACGCCGGCACCGCCCGCTGATGGCTCGACGCCTACCACCCCGGCCCCGTCGCCGGATGCTTCCAACCCGGCAGCGGCTCCAGTCCCCACCGCGTCGCCCAGCCAAACCGTAAACTGTGAGGGGGTCCGATGACCCAGCTCGGCACCATACCCAAGCCCAGACGCAACGTGGAACTGCTGCTCCTTCTCCTTGCCCTTGCCGTCGGCATCGGCGCCAACATGCTGGTGGGCGTGGACAGGGAAAAAGCGTTCGACTCAGATTTCTGGTTCCAGTCCAGCCTTCTGGCCGTCGCCGCACTGGCATTCCACGTGGTGCTGCGCATTCGTGCTAAGTATGCCGACCCGGTAATACTTCCGCTGGTGGTCGGCCTGAATGGCTTGGGTCTGGCCATGATCCACCGGCTGGATGCCCCGGGAGATGACACCGGCAATAACCAGCTGCGTTGGACCCTCATCGCCATGGCCGTGGCCATCGCTGTGATTTGGTTCCTCAAGGACCACCGGATGCTGCGCCGCTTCACCTACATTTCCCTTGCCGTCAGCGCCCTTCTGCTGATCCTTCCCCTGGTGCCGGGCATCTCGGCCGGGGAAATTCTGGGCGCGCGCGTCTGGATCAGGCTTGGCCCCATGACCTTCCAGCCCGGTGAGATTGCAAAGATCACCCTGGCTATATTCTTCGCCGGGTATCTTTCCTCAAACCGCGATCTAATCCTGCTTGCCGGCCGCAAAGTCGGTCCCTTGCAGTTCCCCCGGTTCAAGGACATGGGTCCCATGATTACGGCCTGGCTGGTGAGCATCGGGGTGCTGATCTTCCAGCGCGACCTCGGAACTTCCGTGCTGTTCTTCGGGCTGTTCATCGTGATGATCTACGTGGCCACCAGCCGCATCAGTTGGGTGGTCATTGGCGTGGCCCTGCTGCTTGGCGGCGGCTTTGTGGCGGCACAGGTCTTCTCACACGTTGCACTCCGAATCGACGGCTGGCTAAACGCCTTCACAGATGAGGTGTACGGACGCCAGTTCGGCAGCAGCTACCAGATCGTGGAAGGCCTCTTCGGGATGGCCAGCGGCGGCCTGGTTGGGACGGGCCTGGGCCAAGGCAGGCCGAACCTGGTCCCCTTCGCCAACAGCGACATGATCATTGCTTCGTTCGGTGAGGAACTGGGCCTGATCGGGCTCTTCGCCATTGTCATGATGTACCTGCTGCTGTTCACCCGCGGGTTCCGGGCAGCCTTGGGCACCCGGGATGCTTTCGGGAAGCTGTTGGCCTGCGGGCTGTCCTTCGCGGTGGCGCTGCAGTGTTTCGTGGTCATCGGCGGCGTGACGAGGCTGATTCCGCTGACCGGGCTGACCACGCCGTTCCTCGCGGCCGGCGGGTCCTCGCTCCTGGCCAACTGGATCATCGTGGGCCTGCTGCTGATGATTTCGCATGCTGCCCGCGGCCCGGTTGACACGACGCCCCTGCCGCCGGGCAACGAACCAGGAGCCGAAGCAAGCAACAAACCTACCGAGGCGGTGAAACCCCTGTGAACCAGGCCATCAGGAGCTCATGGGTGGCGGCCATCGCTTTGTTCGCGCTGCTGTTCGGCGCCATTAGCTACGTCCAGGTGGTGGGCGCGGACGATCTGAAAGCCAACGCGTGGAACAACCGCGCCATCCTGCAGGACTACTGCAACGACCGCGGCGCCATCATTGTGGGCGGAAATCCCGTGGCCGAATCCGTGCAGGGGTCTGAACAGTGCGGATTCCAGCGGACGTACCCCCAACCACAGCTTTACGCCGGACTCACGGGTTACTTCTCGCAGAACTACGGCGCCACCGGGCTAGAGCAGGCGATGCGTGAGCAGCTCGCCGGCAACTCGGACCAGCAATTCCTGGACCGGGTCGGCCAGCTCTTCCTGGGCAACCAGCCGAAGGGTGCCTCGGTGGAGCTCACAGTGGATCCAGCCATCCAGAAGCTCGCGTACGACCTGATCCCGGACGGCCAGCGCGGCTCGATTGTGGTCACCAACCCCAAAACGGGCGCCATCCTGGCCATGGCCTCCAAGCCGTCCTACGATCCCAACCTCATCGCCACCCAGAACCCCACCGCGGAAGCAGCCAACATCAATGAGTTGCTCAAGGTTCCCGGAATCAACCTGAACCAGAACGTCAGCGGTCCCACGGGCGAACTGCTTGCCCCCGGCTCAGTGTTCAAACTCGTGACCACCGCAGCCGCCTTGAATTCCGGAAAATACAACAAGGACAGCGAGCTGCCCAACCCTGCTCAAATGCCCTTCCCCGGAATCGCGTACACGCTGCCCAACTATGCCGGCGGCAACTGCTATACCCGGAACACCGCCAGCTTTGCCTTCGCCCTGCAGCAGTCCTGCAATACGCCGTTTGCCAGCATTGCCCTCGATCTCGGCCGGGACGCCATCGCCGAACAGGCAACGAAGTTCGGCTTTGGCCAGGACGTGGGCGATAAGCTCAAGCTCGCCTATGCCAAGGGCAACGGCTTCCCGGACAACCTGGACGCGCCCGGACTGGCCCAGACGGTCATCGGCCAGAAAGACGTCCGCGTGACGCCGCTGCAGATCGCCATGATGACGGCCGCTATCGCCAACAACGGCGTCCAGATGAAACCCAGCCTGGTCAAGACGTTGCGGTCCCCGGACCTACGGGTCATTGACGAGCCCAAGCCTGAAGCGCTCCGCACGTCCACCAGCCCCGAAATCGCCAAGCAAATCACTGAGTGGATGACCAGCGCGGTGAGCCAGGGCATAGCCGGCGGCGCGGGCGTGCCTGGTGTCCAGGTTGCCGGCAAAACCGGCACCGCTGAACTGGGCAACGGCCTGAACAACTCCTGGTTCACCGGTTTTGCCCCCGCGAACAACCCGCAAGTGAGTGTCACCATCGCCATGGAAGGCGTGGACATCACCACCGGCGCAAAGCTAACCAGTCCGAACGCGAAGAAGATTTTTGAGGCGGTGTTGAATAAGTGAGGCCAACAACAGGAATCACCCTCGGCGGCAGATTCCAGCTGACCACGCGGATCGCGATCGGCGGGATGGGAGAGGTCTGGAAGGCCAAAGACCTCGTCCTGGGCCGAATCGTCGCCATCAAGGTGCTGAAGGAGGAGTACACGGGCGATCCCGGCTTCCTCCAGCGCTTCCGCGCCGAGGCACGGCACACTGCGCTGCTGAACCACGTGGGCATCGCCAACGTCTTTGACTACGGCGAGGAAGAGGGCTCGGCCTACCTTGTGATGGAGCTGGTCCCGGGCCAGCCGCTGAGCAGCATCATCGAACACGAACAGGTGCTGTCCCCGGACCGCACGCTGTCCATGATCGCCCAGACCGCCCGGGCCCTGTCTGTGGCCCACGCGCAGGGCCTCGTGCACCGCGACGTGAAGCCCGGCAACCTGCTGATCACTCCGGACGGGCGGGTCAAGGTGACGGACTTCGGCATCGCCCGCCTGGCTGACCAGGTTCCGCTGACGCAGACAGGCCAGGTGATGGGGACTGCCCAGTACCTCGCGCCGGAGCAGGCAACCGGCCAGGTCGCCACCGGCGCTTCGGACATCTACGCCCTCGGCGTGATCGGCTATGAGTGCCTCACCGGGCACCGGCCCTTCTCCGGCGAGTCCCAGATCGCGATCGCCCTTGCCCAGGTTAACGATGCGCCGCCGCCGCTGCCCGAAAGTCTTCCGAAGCCGGTCCGCGCGCTCCTGATGTCCATGCTCGCCAAGGACCCCAAGAACCGCCCGGCCAACGCGATCAAGCTGTCCGAGGCCGCCGAAGCCATCCGCAACGGTGACATCAGTGCCGCACACGCAGCGGTTCCCGGCATGCTGCTCTACGAAGCGGCCACCGGCCCCATAACGGCGCCAGTGGACGTTGCCACTGCGCCCACCGGTGTCATCAGCCAGAAAGACAGCAGTACGACGTCGACTTCCGCCCTGCCGGTACTCGGCGCCGCGGCCGCGGGGGCTGCCGCCGGCGCCGCCGCGGCAGGCGCATCCGGTGCGGCGGCAGCCGACGCCGATGGCCCGGCCACCACCGCCATGACCGGAGCCGGGAGTACCTTGTCGCGTGCCGACGCCCTGGCTGCGGAGCGGACCTGGGTCCCGGCAGAAGAAACGTACGACGACGAGCCCGCCGACGAGCCCGACCGTCGGGGCCGCAGCCCCTGGACCTGGCCGTTGATTGCTTTGATCCTGCTGGTCCTCTTCGCGCTGGTGGGGTTCTTACTCACCCAGCAGGGGATTCTCTTCCCGGCCAAGGACACTGTCACCACCTCGGCGTCGACCAGCCCGCCGTCCACGAGTGCGAGCCCCACCAGGACTTCGCAGTCCGCGACGCCCACGCCCACGCAGACCAGTGCCGCGCCTACCCCCACCATCGAGACGGTGGACGTCGTTGCCGCTGGCTACCTTGGTAAGGACTACCAAACCGTAAGGTCCGCATTGGAACGATTGGGGCTGTCCGTGACTGTCGTCCCACAGCAGAGCACTGAAACGCCGGGCGAAGTCCTCGACCTCAACCCCACGGGGACAGTCCCCAAGGGAACATTGGTGACCGTTACATATGCCGTCGCACCCCCTGCACCCACGCCCACACCGGCGCAGACCACTGCAGCACCCCGCCCCACAACTGCCCCGTCGCCGTCGGCTGCATCCACCCTGGCCGCCTGCAACCCGGGCCAGGTGCCGGGTCTTCCTCCTACCTGCGCACCGTAGCCGCCAGGACCGCTCGTGAACGATTCGCCCCGTACCCCGCTACACCGTGAGGACAACCTCCCGGTGGATAACCAGCGCGTCCTGAGTGGACGCTATGAACTCGGCGGACTGATCGGCCGTGGGGGAATGGCGGACGTCCACCGCGGGCTGGATACCCGGCTTGGCCGCACGGTGGCCGTGAAGCTGCTCCGTCCGGACATGGCCCGGGATCCGCAGTTCCGGGCACGGTTCAAGCGGGAGGCCCAGTCCGTGGCTGCCCTGAACCATCCGTCTATCGTCGCCATCTACGACACCGGCGAGCACACCGTTCAGGACGGTTCTGAGGACAGTGTCCGCGTGCCCTATATCGTGATGGAGTTTGTGGAGGGCAGGACGCTCCGCGACCTGATCCGGGCCAAGGAAGTCAGCGTCGACCAGGCCATCGAGTTCTGCCTCGGTGTCCTCTCGGCGCTCGAATACAGCCACAAAGCAGGCATCGTCCACCGGGATATCAAGCCAGCCAACGTGATGTATTGCGAAGGATCCAATTCCATCAAGGTCATGGACTTCGGGATTGCCCGAGCCATGGCTGATTCCGCCGCCACCATGACCCAAACACAGGCCGTGGTGGGAACCGCCCAGTACCTCTCGCCGGAACAGGCCCGCGGCGAAACCGTGGACGCCCGGAGCGACCTCTACTCGGCGGCCTGCCTGCTGTACGAAATGCTCACCGGCCGTCCCCCTTTCGTTGGTGACAGCCCGGTCTCGGTGGCTTACCAGCACGTCCGCGAGATCCATGAACCGGCAAGCAGCCTGAACCCGGACGTGTCGCCGGCCCTGGACAGTGTCCTGGCCAAGGCCCTGCAGAAGAACCGGGATGACCGCTTCCAGGATGCTGCCGCGTTCCGTCGTGCATTGCGCGCGGCCCGGGCAGGGGTGCCTGTTGCCGCGCTCCCGGCGTCCGAGGCCCCCACCGACCCCAACGACCACGTCCCCTCGCCGATGCGCAGCCCTGCCACCGAGGCGTTTTCCCTCACCGGCGCCAGTTTCCTGGACGACGCCCCCACCGGGCGGTTTGAGCTCGCGGACATGGACGACGCCGGGACAACAGTTCCCGTCCAGGCGGCCGCATTGGGTGAGCAGCGGTACGCGGACGAACTGCCCTTGGGCCTCCCGCCGGAACGCGAGCGAAGCGCGCGGCAGAAGTCCCGCCGTCGTACGTGGATCGCAACGCTGGTGATATTCACGCTGTTGGTCCTTGCCGGCGGCGGCCTCTGGCTGTTCCAAATAGTGAACCAGCCGCCTCCACCGCCACCCAAGGTGGCGATACCCGCGGTCGCGGCAATGACTGAGTCCGCGGCGCTGCAGGAACTCTTCGGGGCCAAACTCCGCCCGAAGAGCCAACGCACCAAACACGACACCATCCCTGCTGGCACAGCGATTGGCACCGATCCGCCGGCCGGAACGTCGGTGGATCCCAATGCCGAAGTGATCCTGAATATCTCGGACGGTCCCGCGGCGGTGAAGGTCCCGGACAACCTGCCGGGCCAGACAGAGGCCGCGGCCCGCGACATTCTGCGGCAGACCGGGTTGGTGGGGGCCCCGTCCACCACCACGGCCAACAGCTCCACGGTACCGGCCGGCCGGGTGATCACCACCAGCCCGGCGCCGGGCCAGATGGTGGGGGTAGGCAGCACGGTGGAGATTGTCATTTCCACCGGCAAGGTGGCCATGCCGGAGCTGCGTGGCCGCACCCGTGCGGAGGCAGAGGCGGCACTGCAGGAGCTGGGGCTGGTACCCAACGTCCAGGAAGCGGAAAACTCCCAGGTGGAGGCAGGCCGCGTGACGGACCAGAGCGAACCCGTGAACACCGCTGTTGATCAGGGCAAGACAGTGACCGTGGTGGTGGCCAAGGCTCCGCCGCCACCGCCCACACCCACACCCACACCGACGCCAACTCCTACGCCCAGCCCCACCCGGACCGGCCGGGGCTGACCGCACCCGCCCACACGCAACGTGGGCCCAACAACAACGCGGGGTCACATTACGCCCGATCCATCATTTTTGGGCGAAAAGTGACCCCGCGTTGTTGGCGAAGTGCCTGTCAGTGCTGGATGAGCGGGCTCAGGGTGGCGGCCCGGGCGGCCGCGCCGGCCATGCCCAGGGACTCGAGCCAGTTGCCGAGCATCTGGTAGCCGCCTTCGGTCAGGACGGACTCCGGATGGAACTGCACTCCGCACAGCGGGGCGGTCCGGTGCTGCAGGCCCATGATCACGCCGGAGGCCGTTTCGGCGGTGATCTCCAGGACGTCGGGGATGGTTTCCCGCACTGCCGCGAGCGAGTGGTACCGCGTTGCCGTCACGGGGGAGGGGAGTCCGGCGAACACACTGGTGCCGTTGTGCTCTACGAGGGAGGTCTTGCCGTGCATAAGTTCCGGCGCGTGGGTCACCGTGCCGCCGTAGGCCTCTGCGAGTGCCTGATGACCGAGGCAGACGCCGAACATCGGCTTGTTGTTGGCGCCGCACCATTGGATCAGTTCGACGCACACGCCTGCTTCGGCGGGGTTGCCCGGGCCCGGCGAGATGAGGACGCCGTCGCGGGTTTCTGCCATCTCGATCGCCTCGGCGAGGGTCACGTCGTCGTTGCGGACCACCGTGGTTTGGGCGCCAAGCTCCTGGAGGTAGCCCACCAGGGTGTAAACGAAGCTGTCGTAGTTGTCGACGACGAGGATTTTTGATGTGGTCATGGCTGGTTTGCTGCACCAATCGTTGAGTCGGTGAACTGGGTGAGATCGGACATCCAGGGGAACAGGAACTGGACCATCAGGACCAAAGCGCCGGCGATGAGCACCAGCGAGGTAAAAATCCGCAGCCAAAGGGGTCCAGGCAAATGGCGGAAAATCCAGCCGTACATGGTCAGCCGCCTCCCACTGCAGCGGCCACCTGGGTTGCGATTTCGGCGGGCGGTCCGGCAGAGGCGGGGCGCCAGCTGTCCAGCAGGGCATAGGCGATGATGCGTTCCTCGGCGCCGAAGCGCGGGTTGCAGCTGGTCATGGTGAGGTAGCTTTCGGTGGGGGTGACGCCAGGGCGGCTGGGCACCGGCTCCAGGACATCCGTGCGGGACGGCATCACGATCTGGTTGTTCCGGAACACGTAGACGTAGTATCCGTCCTTGGTCTGGACATAGATTTTGTCGCCGGGAACCAGGGTGTGGATGTTGTCCAGCACGGCCCCGTGGGTCTGCCGGTGCCCGGCTACCGCGAAGTTACCCACCGCACCGGGCATGGACGTGTTGTCGTAATGGCCCAGCCCCAGCGTATCCAGGACATCGCCCGTGGTGCCCTGCACGATAGGGCGCGTGTAGTTGTTTCCGAACCGTGGAATGTACATGATGCCGATGGTGCCGGCATGACCGGGTGCCGTGCCAACCACGGGGTTACCGTAACCAACGGGCGGTGCCGGGGCTGCCGAATTGGCTCCGGTCGGCTCCGCCGGTGCCGCATTGCCCAGTTCCTGGGCGAATTCCTTGATAACGGCACTCTGCCTCGCGTCAGACTCCACGTTGGTCCACCACAGCTGCCAGCCCACAAAGAGCAACAGGATAAGCCCGGCGGTGATGAGCAGTTCGCCAAGTACCTGCACGGTTCCGCGCAGGATGCCGCGGCCGGGCCGCACACGGGCGGGCCGCACTGCGGCGCGCCTCGTCCTCTCCTGCACTACCACGCGTTCTCCTCCGGGCGGCCGCGCCGGGCATTAGTGCGCCCTGAACTGCGGCTAGAATTGACTGCTAGTAAGAATCCAGATTTGACCAAGATCGCGCAGACCGCTGGCAACTTCCTTCTTGCAGGATATCAAGCCCGCGACGCCGAGCTTGCTCCAGTCCGCCAAGGAGAGCACGTGCCCGAGTCAAAGTCACGCCGGAAGACTTCCAGCGGAGCCCAGTCCGCATCCACGACGAAGGCGTACAAGCCCAATGCAGTCTGGTTCAAGCCCGTGATGTTCGGCCTGATGATCATTGGGCTGCTGTGGATCATCACCTTTTACATCAGTGAGGGCCGTTTGCCTGTGCAGGCCTGGGGGTCGTGGAACATCATGGCCGGCTTCGGCATCGCCATTGTTGGCTTCCTGATGACCACGCGCTGGCGCTCCTGACGCCGGCCGTAGCCGCAGCATGATCTCCGCTTCCGGGGCTGCCGCCCGCGGGGACGGCACCATCATGGGCGACGACGGACTTGCCCGTCCACCGTGGGCTTCCGTAGATCCCCTCTTGCGGGAGTACTACGACACCGAGTGGGGCCTTCCGGTCCGGGACGAGCAAGGACTGTACGAGCGCATCAGCTTGGAGGGCTTCCAGGCCGGCCTGTCGTGGGCCACCATCCTCCGCAAGCGCCCGGCCTTCCGGAGCGCTTTCCACAACTTTCATCCGGACACGGTCGCCGCCTTTACTGAGGCAGACGTCGAGTGTCTGCTGCAGGATACCGGCATTGTCCGCAACCGGCTCAAGATCAGGGCAGCCATTACCAACGCCCGGGCCACTGTCTCGCTCAGGGAGCGGGGCGGCCTGGTTGACTTCGTCTGGCAGTTCCAGCCGGCGGCAACGCCCCAGCCGACCGAACATACGGAAATCCCCACCCAGTCGCCGGAATCCGTGGCCCTGTCCAAGGCCCTGCGCAAGCAGGGGTTCTCGTTTGTTGGCCCCACCACCATGTATGCGCTGATGGAGGCTATCGGCATGGTGGATACGCATCTGATGGCCAGTCATCGACGGGGGTCCTCGGGCGTCTGGCCCTCCTGATCCCGCCCTCCCGCCACAGAAGTTCTCCCCAACTGTTGGGAAGGTTATCCACAATGTGCATAACTTCCGGCGCCATCAACATTTCACCTTTCGCCGCAGGCCCTGATCCGCGGAACCTTGGCGAGAATGTTCCTGCACACGGTTATTAACAGTGTGGATTAGCTGTGGATAACGTCGACGCCTGCGTGCGTTTCAGGATCCCGCTCAGCGTTCCTGCCGGACGGGATGGTGGCTGACGATGGAGACCCGGTTAAAGGCGTTGATAGTGATGGCAAGCCAACTCACGGCTGAAAACTCGTCGGCCGTGAGGTGTTCGCGCGCATAGGCTTCCTCATGCTCGCGGGTTCGGTGGTCCGGCAGTTCGGTGATGGATTCCGTCAGGGCCAGGGCCGCCCGTTCCTTGGCTGTGAACAGCGCCGTATCGCGCCATGCCGGCAGCACAGCAAGCCGCTGCGGCGTCTCACCGGCTTTCACGGCATCGCCCACGTGCATGTCCAGGCAATAGGCACAGCCGTTAATCTGCGAGGTGCGTACGTAGAGCAGTTCGATGGTCCTCCGGTCGATTCCCGCCGCTTCGGCGGCCTCGCGCACTTTAAGCCCAAGGCCGTTCAAGGCCCGCCAAACCATTGGATGCTGCTTGTCGAGGAAGATGTGCTGGGTGGTGGTAGCGCTCACGGCGGTCCTCCTGGCTGGGGAGCATCTGCAGGTAAAGGTATAGAGGAACACCTTCCCATAGACCCGAGTTGTCCACTTACTAACACTGGAGTACCCACAACTTATCCACAGTTGTGGACAACAATCCACAGGCGTGACCGGAGGGAGGCCCTCACGGGCCACAGTCCGGAAATTCGGGACGCAGAACTACTCATCTGTAAGTTATTAACACTGTGAATAACCCTGTGGATGGATTGCCGTCAGGCTGCCAACCACAGGGCTGCAAAGCCCGGGCTGCGCACGTTCTCCACACGATCAGCTCAAACAGGCATATTGTCCACTTAACCACAGGCGCATCCCCAGAGGTTATCCACAACTGTGGACAGTGTGAGCCCGAGATCTTGAAAACTCGCTGGCTTCCGGGAGCTGCGAGCCCCTGGAAGCCCGAACTACACCTGTGTAAGTTACCAACAGTGTGGATAACCCCTGTGGATAACTGTGGGACAGGCCGCAGAACCACCCTGCCGCGGGCTGCAGGGGGCTTGCAGGTGGACGGCGCGCAGAAGACCCCGGCGTCCGCTGGGGACGCCGGGGTCTGAGGTCTAACGATGGGCCGCCGAGGCTGCCGGATTGCCGCGACAGGACGGGTGGCTTAGCCCGTGATCACCCTGACCCAGCTCACGGCGATGAGGAGGACCAGCACTGCGGCGAGGCCCGCGGCTTGGATCAGGCCCTGGCGGGGCCCGCGGGGCGTGTAGGCGATCACGGCGGCACACAGGCCGCCGGCGATCAGCCCGCCAAGGTGGGCTTGCCAGGCGATCTGCGGAACCACGAAGCCGATCACGCCGTTGATGGCGATCAGGATCCACAGTTGTCGGGTATCACCGCCCCGGTGCCGCTGCACCAGGAGCATCGCCCCGAAGAGACCGAAAATGGCACCGGAGGCTCCGACCACACCGGTGGGGGGAACGCCCGGTACGTAGCCCGGCGTGAGCGCGAGGTAGCCGACGGACCCGCCGATGGCAGAGATCAGGTAAAGAGCCAGGAAGCGGACCCGGCCCAGAAGAGGCTCGAGTGCCTGGCCGAAGATCCACAGCATGTACATGTTCAGCACAATGTGGAGGATAAATCCCTGGGAGTGCAGGAAGGCGGCCGTGAGCATCCGCCAAGGTTCGAACTGTCCGAACTCCGGATAGGCAAAAACGTTCGCGTAGGCGAGATTCTGGTAAATCCACTCGTCGGGGAGCAACCACTGCAGAACATAGACCACCGCGCACAGCGCGATGATGCCGAACGTCACGAGTGGTTTCCCCGTTGCGACGGCGCCGCCATATACGGTCTTGACGGCCGGCGTCGACCGGGCTGCTTCGTTGACGCAGTCAACGCACTGGAATCCGACGGCGGCCGCCCGCTGGCAGTCCGGGCACGCAGGGCGCCCGCAGCGCTGGCAGCGCACATAGGAAGGCCTGTCCGGGTGCCTGGGGCACACCGGTACCTGCGCGGACGGCTCAGCCGCCGGAATTCCGTAACTCATGTGATGGGTTAGAGCTGCTCGATGTCGATGCTCTTGATGGTGACGTCCTCGACCGGACGGTCGCCGGTGCCGGTGCGGACGCCTTCAATGGCGTCGACGACCTTCTTGGATTCGTCGTCGGCAACTTCACCGAAGATGCTGTGCTTGCCCTGCAGCCAGTCGGTGGGAATGGTGGTGATGAAGAACTGTGAACCGTTCGTGCCCTTGCCCATGCGGATGCCGGCGTTGGCCATGGCCAGCTTGTAGGGCTGGTTGAAGCTGAGCTCGGGGTGGATTTCGTCGTCGAACTGGTAGCCGGGTCCGCCTACGCCGCGGCCAAGGGGATCGCCGGCCTGGATCATGAAGTCCTTGATGATGCGGTGGAAGATGGTGCCGTCATACAGCGGCGTGCCGGTCTTGTCCTCACCCGTTTCGGGGTGGGTCCAGGCCTGCTCGCCCGTGGCCAGGCCAACGAAGTTCTTGACCGTCTTCGGGGCGTGGTTGCCGAAGAGATTGACGACGATGTCGCCGAGGCTGGTGTGGATGGTTGCTTTTGCAGTTGCGATGGCAGTCATAACGCCATTCTTTCACGGCGGGTCAACGCGACAGCGGCTGGACCAGCAGTTCCGCGCTGGGTGAAATCGGCTGTAAATCGACGGGAAGAATAGCCCGTGCAGGTCAATCCACGTAGGCTAACAACAGAACCGTCACATTAATCGGGAGGTAGTTGTGAAGAAATCGGATCGTATTGCCCGTGACCTTGAGCAGTCAGTCAACAACGCAGTTGAGTATGCAAAGGACTGGGCATCCCCCCGTGTGGAAGCAGCAGTGGATTGGGCAGTTCCCCGCCTGCAGAGCAGCCTGGATACGGCATCTCCCAAGATCCAGGAGGGGCTCAAGACCGCCGCCCACAACTTGGCCGACGGCGTTGCCACCGTGACGCCGCGCATCCAGGAGGGTCTCGCCCACCTTGCCCCGAAAATTTCGGATGCCGTTGAGGTCACCACCCCGCGCCTGCACGAAGCTCTGGACCGGGCAACCCCGGCCATCCTCAGCGCCCGTGACCGGGTAGTGGTGGATTACCTGCCGCGCCTTTCGGACCAGATCGGTCACGCGTCGGGCGTTGTACACCGCACGCTGGAAAACACTCCCGGCCATGTGGACGCTGTGGCCCAGAGGCTCACCGACTCCGGCGTTGTCCACTCGCTCCAGGAGCAGGCCCAGACGGCCGGTACCCAGCTGCGGGCCGCCGCGCACCAGGCCGGCAAGGCCGTGGGCGTGCAGATCGCCGAGCCGGAGAAGCCTAAGAAGCGTGGCTGGCTGGTGTTCGGCATTATCGCCGCTGCTGTGGCCGCCGGTGTTGCGGCCTGGAAGGCATCCAAGCCGGTGGAGGATCCCTGGAAGACGCCGTCGCCGGTTACGCCCACTCCTGCTCCGGTTCCCGCCACCACGGTAAACGACGCAAAGGACACTGCTGAGGAGGCCGCCAACAAGGCCGCAGCCGCAACGGCCTCAACGGCCGGGGCGGCCGCTGACAAGGCCGAGGACGTTGCCGGGGATGCCCAGGCTACCGCTGACGAGGCCGGCGACAAGGCGAAGCACGTCGCTGACGAGTCGGATGACGCGGCAGCCAGCGCTTCTACCGACGCCAAGACGGCAATGAAGAACATCGCGTCCAACATGAACGGTTCCTCGGACAAGAACACCATCTGATTAGCCCGGCGCCGCAGCGCCGTCCGTTGAAGGGGTTCCGCAGCAGCGGGACCCCTTCAGTGTTTTCCGAGAGTTTGTCCGGACTCCGACCGTATACCGATGGGACGGACCCCGATCGGTGCTAAATTTGGACTGATGTCAGCCGATCAATCCTCTGGGGATGCCTTGAACGACGCAGCAGAACTGCCCCGCGTGTCCATTGTCATCCCGGCTTATAACGAGGAAAGTGTTATCCGGCAGTGCCTCATCGCTGCCGTCTACCAGTCAGTGCCGGCCCACGAAATCATCGTGGTGGACAATCTCTCCACAGACCGCACCGCCGCCATCGTGACGCAGATGCAGCTGGAGTATCCGGAAAGCCCCATCATCCTTCTCAGCCAGGACCAGGACCAGGGCCTGATTCCCACGAGGAACTTCGGCCTGAACCACGCCACCGGCGACATCCTGGGCCGCATTGACGCCGATTCCGTGGTGGAACCCGACTGGGTGGAACAAGTCCGGAAAGCGTTCCAGGACCCGTCAGTGCAGGCAGCAACCGGCCCGGTGGTCTACTACGACATGCCGATGCGCCGCTTCGGGCTCAAGGCTGATGACAAGATGCGCCAGATGATGCTCAAGCTGGCCAAGCACCAGTACCACTTCCTGTTCGGATCCAACATGGCCCTGCGCGCCACCGCCTGGGCCACCATCCGGGACGAAACCTGCCGTGACGAGAAGGACGAGATGCATGAGGATATCGACCTCTCCCTGCACCTCGCCGATCACGACCTCAAGGTCCAGTACTGGCCCCAAATGGTCTCCGGCATGTCAGCGCGCCGGCTGGAAGACTCACCCCGCGACTACCGGTACTACGTGACCCGCTTCGACCGGACGTACAAGGCGCACAACGTCAAGAAGATGGCTCTCAAGGCGCCCATGGTGGTGTTCTTCTCGGTCTACTTCCCGGCCAAGCTCCTGCGGGCCATCCACACGGTCAACACCGCCCAGCCTGTCCGCCGCGGCGGACAGTAGCCCCCTCTTTGGCTCCTGCGCTGCAGGCAGCCTTCAGTCAGTGCCGAGATCCGCGAGCCGGTCCGACGGCGGTTCGCCGGCCTGTGTGCCTTCCCCTGAGTTCGCATCCCGACGGCGGCCGAGGCCTGAGCGCTGTCCCGTCACCACAACGGCGAGGCCGGCGAGGATGAGCGCCAGGCCCGCGTATGTGCCTGCGGGAAGTGTTTCGTGCAGGAATACCGCGGCCAGCAGCGCGGCGCCGGGGATCTCGAGCAGGATGATCATCGAAACCAGCAGCGGGCTCATGGTGGCGAGCAGGTGATTGAAGGCGGTGTGGCCAACCAATTGGGCACACACGGTGATGGCAAGGATACCCAGCCAGCCAACGGCGTCGAACCCTGCCAAGGGCTGGCCGCTGAACACGGCAAGCACCGCCACCACAGCCGCGCACATGCCGTAGCAGAGTGTGGTGTAGGTGCCAGTAGTCATGGTCTGGCGGGCCTTGCCGCCGGCAAGGGTGTAGAGCCCGGCGAGAGCCCCGCCGGCCACGGCCAGGACGTCGCCCAGGAACGCGTCCGGCGAGGAACCCATGTCGAATCCGGTGATGGTTACTACGCCGCCCAGAGCCATACCGAGTCCGGCCAGAACCGGCCACCGGTGCCTGGTCCCGCGAATGAGCTGGAAGACGGCGATCCACGCCGACTGAAGGCAGACGAGGGCGGTGGCGGCGGCCACGGAGGTGAGCTGCAGCGAAGTGATGAAGCAGGCGAAGTGGAGTGCAAGCGCGACGGCGGCCAGCAGGGACCAGCGGAATTCGGGGCCGGTGATCCGGCCGAACTGGCGGGGTTCGCGGAGCAACGTGGGTGTGGCCATCACGGCGGCCCCGATGGCGTTGCGCCAGAAGGCGATGGCCAGGGCGCTGACGGTGGTTGCGCCGAGGGTGGCGGCAATCAGGGGCCCGGATGAGGCCACACCCAGCACCCCAAGCGCTGCGAGAAGGAGGTTCACTTTTTCACCCTACTGGTCGGCTGCAACGAAAAAGTCCCGGACAGCGTTTCCGCTGTCCGGGACTCTCTTATGGTGGAGGCACGGGGACTCGAACCCCGAACCCCCTGCTTGCAAAGCAGGTGCGCTACCAATTGCGCCATGCCCCCATAAGAAGCAACCCGTCAATCATACCCTAGAACCGTGGAGCCTTTAGCCGGCTTCCGGTCCGGGGCGTCCGGCCTATTCGACCTGATCGGTCGAATTGCTCCAGACTGTTTTCCGGGCTTCGGATTCCTGTGCTTTCCTATAGAGCAGGACGCCTGCGATCGCAGCTGCAAGTACCAGCAACTTCTTCACATGCACCCCGTTCCGGCTTTGCCTGCCGCTAAGCAAACCAAACCTTCCATGAAACCTGCACAGGTTCCGTGGGCGTACCAGGACTTGAACCTGGGACCTCTTCGTTATCAGCGAAGCGCTCTAACCGCCTGAGCTATACGCCCCGATGCCTCATCGGGCCGAGATATGACTTTACAGCACATCCCGGCCCGATCTCAAATCGAGGCATTTCACCGGAGAATTCCCGGTGGAATTGTGGGATTTAGTCGTCCGTGAGCGTCACGCCGATGCCGCCCACCAGTGTGGCTGAGATGTTGTACAGCACCGCTGACAGCATGGACAGCGCGGTCAGCAGAACAACGTTGACGACGGCGATGATGGTGGCGAAGGAGGCCACCTGCCCCAGGGACGCCACCTTCTTCAGTTCGAAGCCGCCCCCCTCGGAACCGGCCAGCGTGCCCAGGAGGCTGTCCACCTGGTCGAAGATTCCTGTGAGGTCCAGGACCGTCCAGAGGACGATGGCAGCCACCACTGTGACGATTCCCAGCGCCACAGAGAGCAGGAAGGCCATCTTCAGGACGGACCAGGGATCCACCTTGCTGACCAGCAGGCGGGCACGCCTGACCTTTGCCTTGGGTGCGGGCTTGACCAGGCCGGGCTGCCCCTGTGCAGACGCGGGACGCTGTCCGCCGGGAGCGGGCCGCTGACCCTGGACGGGGCGCTGACCGGGCTGGCCCTGGACGGGGCGCTGTCCGGGTGCTGCGGGACGTTGCCCCGGGGCGCCTGCAGGAGCCGCCGGCCGCTGTTGCGGGCGAACAGGTGCGTTCACCCGCGGTGCGGCCGCGGGCTGGGGCGTTCCGCCGGGGACGGTGCTGCTCGGTTTGGGATATGAGTCGGGATTACTCACTCGTTACCTCCGGTGTAGTCTTCGTTCGGCTCAGCGTCGCCGGAGGCGTCCTCTGACTCAACAGCCGGTGATGATTCTGGTGCTGATGCTGACTCTGCGGCTCCCTCGGGGGACCCACCGTCTTCAGCCAACGTTACGTCATCCTCCAAGGATTCTTCGCCCTCGAGACCCCGTTCGCTGTTCCGCGCCACCTCGATGATGCGGTCGTTCTTGTCCGGTTTTGCGAAGATGACGCCCATCGTGTCGCGGCCCTTGGCGGGGACGCCGGCCACGGACGAACGGACCACCTTGCCGCCTTCCATGACCACCAGGACCTCGTCTTCTTCCTGGACGATCAAGGCACCGACAAGGTGCCCGCGTTCCTCCTGGTACTTGCCCACTTTGATGCCCAGGCCGCCACGGCCCTGCAGGCGGTACTCTTCCACAGCGGTCCGTTTGGCGTAGCCGCCTTCGGTGACGATGAAGACGAACGAACCGTCCGTGACCACGTCGGCGGCTAGCAGTTCATCGTCCTCACGGAACTTCATGCCGGTCACGCCCGACGTCGCGCGGCCCATGGGGCGCAGCGCATCGTCAGTGGCGGTGAAGCGGATGGATTGACCCTTGCGTGAAACAAGCATGAGGTCGTCCGTTTCCGAAACCAGCTGGGCCGAAACCAGTTCGTCCTCGTCGCGCAGGTTGATCGCAATGACACCGGCTGAACGGTTGGTGTCGTAATCCTCCAGTCGCGTCTTCTTGACCAGGCCGCGCTTGGTGGCGAGCACCAGGTACGGGGACTGCTGGTAGTCCTTGAGGTCCAGGACCTGGGCGATGTGTTCGTCCGGCTGGAAGGCCAACAGGTTGGCAACGTGCTGTCCCTTGGCGTCACGGCCGGCTTCCACCAGCTCGTAGGCCTTGGCGCGGTAGACGCGCCCCAGGTTGGTGAAGAACAGGAGCCAGTGGTGGGTGGTGGTGACGAAGAAGTGCTCCACCACGTCGTCGCCGCGCAGCTGCGCGCCCTTGATGCCCTTGCCGCCTCGCTGCTGGGAACGGTAGTTGTCGCTGCGTGTGCGCTTGACGTAGCCGCCGCGGGTAATGGTGACAACCATTTCCTCTTCGGGGATGAGGTCCTCAATGGACATGTCGCCGTCGAAGCCCATCAGGATCTTGGTGCGGCGGTCATCGCCATGCTTGGCCACAATCTCGCCCAGCTCCGTGCTGATGATGTCGCGCTGCCGCTCTTCGGAGGCCAGGATCGAGTTGTACTCGGCGATCAGGGCTTCCAGTTCGGCATGGCGGTCCTGAATCTTCTGGCGTTCCAGGGCGGCCAGGCGGCGCAGCTGCATGTCCAGGATGGCGCGGGCCTGCAGCTCATCGATATCGAGCAGCTGCATGAGGCCGTCGCGTGCGGCTTCCGTGGTGTTGGACGCCCGGATCAGGGCGATCACTTCGTCCAGCATGTCCAGTGCTTTGAGGAGCGCGCGCAGGATGTGCGCTTCTTCTTCGGCCTTGCGCAGGCGGTACCGGGTACGGCGGGCAATGACGTCCATCTGGTGCGTGACCCAGTGGCGGATGAACGCGTCCAGGCTCAGTGTGCGCGGGACCCCGTCCACGATCGCCAGCATGTTGGCTGAGAAGTTGCTCTGCAGTTCCGTGTGCTTGTAGAGGTTGTTCAGCACCACCTTGGCAACGGCATCGCGCTTGAGCACAATGACCAAACGCTGGCCGGTGCGGCCGGAGGTTTCATCACGGAGGTCAGCAATGCCGGAGATCTTGCCATCCTTGACCAGCTCTGCGATCTTGATGGCCAGGTTGTCCGGGTTGGCCTGGTAAGGCAGTTCGGTGACCACCAGGCACGTGCGGCCCTGGAGTTCCTCCACATTGACTACCGCGCGCATCGTGACCGACCCGCGGCCGGTCCGGTAAGCATCCTCAATGCCCCTGTGGCCAAGGATGGTTGCGCCGGTGGGGAAGTCCGGCCCCTTGATGCGAAGGAGCAGCTCTTCGAGCAGCTCCTCGCGGGTGGCCGTAGGGTTCGCGAGATACCACTGGACGCCGTCTGCCACCTCGCGGAGGTTGTGCGGCGGGATGTTGGTGGCCATGCCGACGGCGATGCCTGAGGAACCGTTGACCAGAAGGTTGGGGAAACGTGCCGGCAGGATGGTGGGTTCCTGGTTCTTGCCGTCGTAGTTGTCCTGGAAGTCGACGGTTTCCTCGTCGATATCCCGGACCATCTCCATGGCCAGCGGCGCCATTTTGGTTTCGGTGTACCGGGGAGCGGCGGCGCCGTCGTTGCCCGGCGAGCCGAAGTTTCCCTGTCCCAGGGCCAGCGGGTACCGCATGGTCCAGTCCTGGATGAGGCGCACCAAGGCATCGTAGATCGCGGTGTCACCATGGGGGTGGTACTGGCCCATGACTTCGCCCACCACGCGCGCGCACTTGTTGAAGGAGCGGTCAGGCCGGTAGCCGCCGTCAAACATCGCGTACAGCACGCGGCGGTGCACAGGTTTCAGGCCATCGCGCACGTCGGGCAGGGCACGGCCCACAATGACGGCCATGGCGTAGTCCAGGTAGGACCGCTGCATTTCGGTTTGCAGGTCCACCTGCTCCACGCGGTCAATCAGCACGTCGCCTTCAAGTACGGTGTCCGGAAGATCGGCGGAATCCGCCGGTACCTCGGGTGTTTCGTCACTCATCGTTTATATTTTCCGTTCCAGGTATATGTCGGTTAGGGAATATCAGTCCGATTAACGGCTAGATATCCAGGAACCTGACGTCCTTGGCGTTCTGCTGAATGAAGTTTCGGCGGGATTCCACGTCTTCGCCCATCAGGGTGGAGAACACCTGGTCCGCGGCCAGGGCATCGTCCATGGTCACCTGCAGGAGGGTCCGGTGGTCCGGGTCCATGGTGGTGTCCCACAGTTCGGTGTAGTCCATCTCACCCAGGCCCTTGTAACGCTGGATGCCGTTGTCCTTCGGGATCCGGCGGCCGGCGGCCTGGCCGGCAACCAGCTTGGCATCCCGCTGTTTGTCACTGAAGACATAATCGTGCGGGGCATTGGACCACTTGATCCGGTACAGCGGGGGTTGCGCCAGGTACACGTAACCGTTTTCGATGAGCGGGCGCATGTAGCGGAACAGGAGCGTCATCAGCAGCGTCGTGATGTGCTGGCCGTCGACGTCGGCATCGGCCATCAGCACGATCTTGTGGTACCGCAGCTTGCTGAGGTCGAAGTCCTCGCCGATGCCGGTACCGAACGCCGTGATCATGGACTGGACCTCGGCGTTACCCAGGGCCTTGTCCAGCCTGGCGCGCTCCACGTTCAGGATCTTGCCGCGCAGCGGCAGGATGGCCTGGGTTTCGGGGTTACGGCCGCGCTTGGCGGATCCACCGGCGGAGTCGCCCTCCACGATGTAGACCTCACAACGGGCCGGGTCCTTTGAGGAGCAGTCGGACAGTTTGCCCGGCATGCCGAAGGACTCCAGCGGGCTCTTGCGGCGGGCATTGTCGCGGGCCTTGCGGGCGGCCATCCGGGCCTGGGCGGCGGATATGGCTTTGCGGATCACGTCGCGGGCGGGGCCGGGGTTGCGTTCCAACCAGTCTCCCAGGCCGTCGGTGACGACGCGCTGCACAAAGCCCTTGACCTCGGAGTTGCCGAGCTTGGTTTTGGTCTGGCCCTCGAACTGCGGCTCGGCCAGTTTCACCGAGATGACTGCCGTCAGGCCTTCACGGATGTCATCACCGGTGAGGTTGTCATCCTTTTCCTTGATGATGCCTTTCTCCCGCGCGTAGCGGTTGACGAGCGATGTCATGGCTGCCCGGAAACCCTCTTCGTGGGTGCCGCCCTCATGGGTGTTGATGGTGTTGGCGTACGTGTGGACGCTTTCGGAGTACGCGCTGGTCCACTGCATTGCCATTTCCAGGGCAATCTTGCGGTCCTTGTCCTCGGTTTCAAAGGAAATGACATCCTCATGGACAACATCAACCTTTTTGCCCGAGTTCAGGTACTTTACGTAGTCGAGGAGACCGTCGTTGTACTGATACACCACCGTGCGGTGATCGGCGGTGACTTCCCCTTCGGTGGCAACGGCGTCGAGATCGAGGTCGTCCTCGGAGTCGGACTTCACGGCCACGGGGCGCTCGTCTGTCAGGGTGATACGCAAACCCTTGTTCAGGAAGGCCATTTGCTGGAAACGTGCCCGGAGCGTCTCGAAATCAAAGTCCGTTGATTCGAAAATGTCTGCGTCGGGGTAGAACGTCTGAGTGGTGCCGGTCTGGGTGGTTTCCTCACCCTGGACCAGGCTGCCCTGGGGTTTGCCGCCGTCGGCGAAGGACATCCGCCAGACGTTGCCCTGGCGGCGGACCTCCGTGTCCACGCGGCTGGAGAGGGCGTTCACTACGGAAATACCCACGCCGTGGAGGCCGCCGGAGACCGCGTATCCGCCGCCGCCGAACTTTCCGCCGGCGTGGAGGATGGTCATGACCACTTCAACAGTGGGCTTGTGCTCGGTGGGGTGCATGTCCACGGGGATTCCGCGGCCATCGTCTACAACCTTCACGCCGCCGTCGGCCTGCAAGACAACCTCGATGTGCGTGCAGTAGCCGGCCAATGCCTCATCGACCGAGTTGTCCACCACTTCATAGACGAGGTGGTGCAGGCCGCGGGGCCCGGTGGATCCGATGTACATGCCGGGGCGTTTCCGGACCGCCTCCAGGCCTTCAAGTACGGTAATATCGCTTGCGCCGTATTCCCGGGGTGTCGCAGCTTCCGCCGGCGTATCAGGGATGTCCGCCACTGCGCGTTCCACTGCCTGGGTATCTGTATTGTCGTTAGCCACAGGTGCTGTCGACTCCTCTTTTTCGATGATGGCCGGCGGCCGTCTTTCCCAGGGAAAAGCGGCCGCCAACAGGCACAAGCTGATGGCACTGACGAGTAGGTCGACCTGCAGAACCGATGTCCGCCTGCTGTGTGCGCGCGGAAAACGGACACAGTCAACGTTTTCGCCGGCGCCCAGTTATCTGTTGTGATTCTACCGTGAAATTGGCCGCAAACCCGCATTCAGGAGGCCATGCCGACCCCCGATGTGCCCGTGTGAGGCCGTTGACCGCGGCTAGGGCGCCCTCGCGGTCCAGCCCCCGGGTGCCTATACGCCCCTTGGTCCTTGGAGCGCCCTACACGCCGCCGGAACAATATTCAAGAGCCGGCGACGGCGGCTAGCCGTAGGTATCGCGGGGTCCGCGGCCGTTGACCGTGCGGCCGCCCTTGCGCCAGCTGGGTGCCGACGGTCCTAGGACCTGGATGCTGGTGACCACGCCGTCGCCGAGTTCAGTACGGAATTTCTCCAGCAGGCTGATGCTCAGCAGCCTCAACTGCGTGGCCCAGGCAGTCGAATCGCAGCGCACGTGCAGGGTGGTGTCAGTGAAGCTCTCCGGCGTGCAATGTGCGGATATTTCCGGGCCTACCAAGGTGGCCCATTCAGCCATGACCGAACCGACAGCCACCGGCGAGGTCCACCCGCGTTCCGCTACCAGGCGACCCACCACCTTGCCGAGTCCCAGGGGATCGCGCCCGGTGGCATGGAACTGGCTGAAGCCGCGGGTGTCCCTGATGCCGCGTTTGGTTTTGGCGGTCCCGTTGGGAGGGGATGATTTTCGGCGGATCTCGCCGCGTGCTGCGGCGGCCTCACGCATTCTGTTGAGTGCCGCCTGCGGGGCATCGATGTTGTCGGGATCCCGGCCGGGCTGCAGCCCGCCCTTGTCGTCCTTATTCATCGATACCTCCCGGGATAACCTTCACCCGCCGGCCGGACAGCTCGTCCGGGATATCGGCGTCGACGGCGGCGGTCACCAGGACCTGTTCCGCGCCGGAGACTATTGCGGCAAGTTTACGCCGCCGCTGTACGTCGAGCTCGGCGAAAACGTCGTCCAGGATGAGGATTGGTGCTGACCCGCCGGTCCGGGCATCATCCAGCATCACGTAATAGGAAGCGAGCCGCAACGACAGGCACATCGACCAGGTTTCGCCGTGTGAGGCGTAGCCCTTGGCGGGCGCCTCGCCGAGGATCAGTTCCAGCTCATCGCGGTGCGGCCCCACGAGGGAGATTCCGCGTTCCAGTTCTTTCCGGCGTGACCCGGCGAAAGCCTGGACGTAGCGGTCCGTGAGTTCTTCGACGGTCAGACGGTTGAGATCCTCAGCCCCGGCGGAACCGGACACGGCTGCCCCGGCCGCCTCGGAACCGCCGTTTGTACCCAAGGCTGCACCGCCGTCGTCGTCCATCAGGTTTTGGAGGGTGGACCGATACTGGGCCCCGGCTTCCTTTGAACCGTCCGTGAGCTGGGCATATGCCTTGGCCAGGTGCGGGCGTAGCCGCTCAACCAGTTCCAGCCTGGCGTGCAGCAACTCGGCGCCGGCCCGTGCCATGTGCTGGTCCCACACATCGAGGGTGGCTTCATGGGCGGGCGTGAATTTCCCTGTACGGGCGGACTTGAGCAGCGCATTGCGCTGTTTCAGGACCCTGTCGTAATCCGTGCGTGTTGCAGAGTGCCGCGGAATCAGGCTCACCAGCAGTTCATCGAGGAACCGGCGGCGGTTTGACGGATCACCCTTGACCAGTGCCAGGTCCTCCGGGGCAAAAAGCACTGTCTGGCAGATTCCCAGCAGATCCCTGGCCCTGACCGGGTTGCTCCGGTTAATCCGGCCTCGGTTGGCCCGGCTGGCATTGATTTCAAGTTCCAGCACCGTGGTCTGGCCGCCGCGGACCACGCGGGCGCGGACGAGTGAGCGGTCCGTGCCGAACCTCAGCAACGGACCGTCTGAACTGACCCGGTGCGAGCTCAGCGTGGCCAGATAACCGATGGCCTCCATGAGGTTGGTTTTACCGATTCCGTTGGATCCTACGAGCACGGTGACACCCGGCCCGAGGGCTAGGTCAACCTGGGCGTAGCTGCGGAAGTCGGTCAGGGAAAGGTGCTCTAGGTACACGCGGTCTTCAGAATTCTCGGAACCCCGCAGGGTCCCGGGTGGGGGCTACTTGGCGGGACGGGTGGCATGCCCGCCGAATTGGTGGCGCAGGGCCGAGACCATCTTCATGGCCGGCGAGTTATCCTCGCGGGATGAGAAGCGGGCGAACAGGGCGGCCGTGATGGCAGGTGCCGGTACGGCGTTGGCGATGGCCTCTTCGACGGTCCAGCGGCCTTCGCCCGAATCTTCGACGTAGTCATCGATGGAGGCCAGTCCCGGATCCTCCTCCAGGGCTTTAACCATAAGATCCAGCAGCCAGGACCGGACCACGGTGCCTTTTTGCCAGGCCCGGAACGTTCCGGGCAGGTCATCCACGATTTCCTTGGCGGCCAGCAGTTCATAGCCTTCGGCGTAGGCCTGCATCAGGCCGTACTCGATGCCGTTGTGGACCATTTTCGCGTAGTGGCCGGCACCGATTCCGCCTACATGGACGAAGCTGTCGGCACGTTCCCCATCGGGACGGAGGGCATCAAAAACCGGCAGCGCATACTCGATATCGGCCGCATCGCCACCAGCCATCAGACCGTAGCCGTTCTGGAGACCCCACACACCACCTGAAACACCGCAATCCGCGAACCGGACGCCTTTTTCGGCCAGCGCGGCACCATGTTTCTGATCCTCGGTGAAACGGGAGTTGCCGCCGTCGATCACCAGGTCACCGGCGTCGAGCTTGTTTCCGAGCTCGGAGATGACGGCGTCCGTGATCTCGCCGGATGGAACCATGACCCAGATGAGCCGCGGTGCAGGGACAGCTGCGATGAGCTCGTCCACCGTGGCGACGTCGGTTACTTCGGCGTTGCGGTCGAAGCCTGTGACCTCGATGCCACCCTTGCGCAGCCGCTCGCGCATGTTGAAACCCATTTTGCCAAGGCCGATCAGTCCGATGTGCACGATGCGGGTTCTCTTTCTACATTGGTTGTTGGGTGGCGGTGGGTACTAGTTGGGGAGGCGGACGGGCATGACAAGGTAGCGGTAGTCGTCCTGGTCCTCACCATCGGCGTCCACCTGGGCCGTGATCATGGCCGGCTTGGGCGCCGTGGTGAAGGAGAACCTGACGTACTTGGTCTCGATGACGGCCAGGCCCTCCACCAGATAGTGCGGGTTGAAAGCGACGGTAATGTCATCGCCTGAAAGCTGTGCCTCGAGTTCCTCGGAGGCTTGGGCGTCCTCGCCGGTGCCGGCATCCAGGTGTAGAAGTCCGTCGGTGAAAGCAAGACGCACCGGGGTGTTGCGTTCGGCCACGAGGGAAACACGCCGGACAGCCTCGACCAGTTCCTGGGTCTGCACCGTCGCATGGATGGGTGTGGAATCCGGGAACAGGGAGCGGATCTTGGGATAGTCGCCATCCACCAGCAGTGAGGTGGTAGTGCGTCCGCCGCTTTCGAAACCGATCAGGCGGCTGTCGTCATCAGCCAGGGCAAGGTTGATGTCGCCGCTGTTGCCGAGGGTTTTGGCCACTTCGTTGAGGGTTTTTGCCTTGACCAGCGCGCTGGTGGAAATTCCGGGAGTCGCCGGCTTCCAGGGGACTTCACGCATGGCCAGGCGGTAACGGTCCGTCGCGAGGAGGGTGATGAGATCGTCCTCGATCTCCATTCGCACGCCGGTAAGAATTGGCAGCGTGTCGTCCTTGCTGGCCGCAATGATGACCTGCGACACAGCCTGGGAGAACGCGTCACCAGGAACGGTGCCGCTGATGGCCGGTAGGGCCGGCAGTGGCGGGTACTCGGCCTCGGGCATGGTGGCCAAGTGGAAACTGCTGCGGCGGCAGGTGAGCGTGACTTTGTTGCCATCGGTTTCCACATCCACGGGGGCGGAGGGGAGACTGCGGCAAATGTCTGCAAGGAGGCGGCCGGAAACCAGGATGGTGCCTTCGGTGCTGATGTCAGCGGGAATTTCCAGTCGCGCCGAGGTTTCGTAGTCGAAACTCGACAGGCTCACTGTGCCTGCCTCAGCCTTCAGGAGCAAACCCGAAAGTACCGGAACCGGCGGCCGCGGAGACAACGACCGGGCTGTCCAGGTGACGGCTTCTGCCAAGACGTCCCGTTCGACTCTGAACTTCACGGAAGGGTGCCGCCTTTCATTGCTGCTGCCATATCTGAACCGGAAACTCCGCAAGGGAGCCCAAAAATAGTCGCGCCCCAACCACGGAACCTGCATGGTTCCCGGAGTGCTGAACCACAAAGAAACCCAAGGATGGGAGCGCTGCTGACAGCTTAGCCGGAAGATCGGGGATTAACCCATCCCCGGCCCCACCGCTTGGCATCCGGGGGCCCATCGGCCCCGACCCGTTCGGAGTGCGGATCGAGATTGTTGTTTGAGGGAAATCAATTTCTTGGGATTAGTAGTGTTAATAACCCCTGTGGAAACTGTGGATAACTCGATCCGGCCGCAGGATCCAGCGGTTAAGCCCTGTTCATCGATTGTGGGCGAGCCAGGTTTTAAACAGGTTGTGGATGGGGATAACAATTTTTGGGTTTTTCCTGATCCACAGGCGCCTTAAGGGTTTTAAGCCCATTAAGCGGGGTTGTCCCCTTAACTATCCACAGGGTTATCCACATGCGCCTGTTAATAAGGTATAGAGGCGGTGGGTCAGGAGTCGCGCTGCTGCTGTTTGATCCGGTTGGTGAGTTCGGTGACTTGGTTGTAGATCACACGGCGTTCAGCCATCAGCTCACGGATCTTGCGGTCCGCGTGGATCACGGTGGTGTGGTCCCGGCCGCCAAGTTCCTGGCCGATCTTGGGCAGCGACATGTCCGTCAGTTCACGGCAGAGGTACATAGCGATCTGGCGGGCGGTAACCAGGGTCCGGGTCCGGGACTTGCTGCAGAGCTCCTCCATGGTGAGCTTGAAGTAGTCAGCCGTCTGAATGAGGATCTGGCTCGACGTGATTTCCTGTGCGCCGTCGTCGGTGATGAGGTCTTTCAGGACCATCTCCGCGAGGGCAACGTCCACGGGCTGCCGGTTCAGGCTGGCGAACGCCGTGACGCGGATCAGTGCACCTTCAAGTTCGCGGATGTTGCTGGAGATCTTGGACGCGATGTACTCCAAAGCATCGTCCGGAGCGGAGAGCCCTTCGCTGAGGGCCTTCTTTCGCAGGATGGCGATGCGGGTTTCCAGTTCCGGCGGCTGGATGTCGGTGAGCAGGCCCCACTCGAAGCGGGACTTCATCCTGTCCTCGAAACCAGCGAGCTGCTTGGGCGGCAGGTCCGAGGTGATGACCACCTGCTTGTTGTTGTTATGCAGGGAATTGAATGTGTGGAAGAACTCCTCCAGGGTCCGGTCTTTGCCGGCGAGGAACTGGATGTCATCGATCAGCAGAACGTCCACGTTCCGGTATGTGGTCTTGAAGCTGGCGCCTTCATCGTCGCGGATGGAGTTGATGAAGTCATTGGTGAATTCCTCGGAATTCACATAGCGGACGCGGATGCCGCTGTACAGCCGCCGGGCATAGTGGCCGATTGCGTGCAGGAGGTGGGTTTTGCCCAGGCCCGAGTCACCGTAGATGAACAAGGGGTTGTATGCCTTGGCGGGGGCTTCGGCTACAGCCACGGCGGCGGCATGGGCGAAGCGGTTGGAGGAGCCGATCACGAAAGTATCAAAGACGTACTTGGGATTCAGCCGCCCGAATTCGTGGGACGTGCTGGGCAGCATGGGCTGTGGCTTCTGCTCGATCAGCTGATCTGCAGAATAGGAAGGTTCGACGACGGGTTCGGGTTCTTTGTGGATGGGCACAAGATCCGTATCGACGTCGATAGCGCACCGGATGTCCTCGGAGAAAACGTTGTGGAGGGCGTCGTCCAGGGCTTCCTTCACCTGGGTCTGGAGCACTTCGCGGGTCAGCTCATTGGGGACGGCCACCAGGAGGGTGGATCCGATCAGGCCCTGTGCCTGGGCCAGGATGACGAAACCCCGCTGCCGCGGCGAAACGCGGTCGTCCTGCTCGAGGAGGCTCACCACGCGTCGCCAGGAACTTCCGACAGTATTGGCGTGGTTGGCTTCGTCTACTGTCATCAATCGGTTCCTCAAAACTTGCGTGCCTGCATTACGTTGCAGCCCAAGTCCGGAACCAGGAGTTGTGGTTCAGCTTCATCCACAGGGTTATGCACAGTCCGTGGATAATCGGCTACTGAGCCACTCTAGGGGATCAAAACGCTAGAAGATAGCTGGGAAGTAGCTTGTGGATAATTACACCGGTGTGGTTCCAAAACGGGCCGTGTGAGCCACTTCATCCACAGGCTGTGGGGGCACGTTTGCCACAGGCCCGGAGAGGCACTGGGGGCTCCTTCGGTTTGACTCTCGCAGTCCGTTTGCCCTAGTGTTGTGAAGTCCTTTGTGTACGCTTTCTGTCCCCATCTGAATCTCTTCAACGCATTGCGTTTGAGCAGCCGGGGGAAGCGTGCATATACAAAACTTAGCGTCGGCCAGTTCTTCCCAATACTGATCGGGTGGGCGCACCTTTGATCCACTGGAGTAACTAACGTGAGCAAGCGGACTTTTCAGCCGAATAACCGCCGTCGAGCCAAGAAGCACGGCTTCCGCCTTCGTATGCGTACCCGTGCCGGCCGTGCCATCCTGGCAGCCCGTCGTGGCAAGGGCCGCACCGAACTGTCGGCCTAAATAACTGACTCGTCGGTTTACATTTCTTTGCGAGTTTAAGGTGCTGGCCACCCGTAACCGTTTGAGGACTGCAACTGATTTTTCAACAACCGTACGTTCCGGTGTCCGCAATGGACGCCGGAACGTAGTGTTATATGCGGCAGCCATCGCTGCCGACGAACCCAGCCGGATCGGGTTCATCGTTTCCAAGGGTGTCGGGAACGCTGTGGTCAGGAACCGCGTTAAGAGGAGACTGAGAGAAGCCGCCGCCGGCTCGCTGCGCGAGTACGGTACCGGGTTCGCCATAGTGGTCCGGGCACTGCCTGCGTCCGCGGACGCCAGCTGGAACCAACTGCTGGCGGACTATGGCTCTGCACTGGAGTCAACCACGAGCCGGTTGGGCAGCCGCCTTCCGCGGGCTGCTGTAAACGGTTCAACCGGTACAACACGGGAAGGGACACAGCGTGCATAACGTGACTGCTGCCGTCGTCCGCTACCTTCTTCCCGGAGTTGCCGCTGTGGGCAGGTTCATCTGGAATCTGCCCAAAAACATTCTTATCCTGCTGCTGATGGCCTACCGCAAGGTGATTTCACCCTTGTACGGTCAGGTATGCCGCTTCTTTCCTTCATGCTCGGCCTATGCGCTTGAGGCGATCACGGTCCACGGGGCAGTGAAGGGTACATGGCTCGCAGTCCGGCGTTTGGCCCGCTGCCATCCGTGGAATGCCGGTGGAGTGGACCATGTCCCCGCCGGCCACCACCACTGGCCCGAAAACCGGACCCCCAGAATTGTTGTCCTGAACAACCCGGACAAGTACTTGGCTGCTCAGACTGATGGAGAAGGCCGCGCTGCGGCCTGACGAATAGGGATATCGTATGGACTTCTTTGGAACAATAATGGCCCCGTTCAAGTGGCTGGTCTCCATCATCATGATCGGATTCCATGATGGCTTGAGCAGCATTGGCCTTCCTGCCGCCAACGGTTGGACCTGGACGCTGTCCATCATCGGGCTGGTGCTGGTGATCCGTGCCGCCCTGATCCCGGTGTTCGTCAAGCAGATCAAGGCCCAGCGGGGCATGCAGCTGCTGCAGCCTGACCTGAAGAAGCTCCAGGACAAGTACAAGGGCAAAACCGACCAACTCTCCCGCCAGGCCATGGCGCAAGAGCAGATGGCCATGTACAAGAAGCACGGCACCAACCCGTTCTCTGCCTGCTTGCCCATGCTGATCCAGATGCCGTTCTTCTTCGCCCTGTTCCAAGTGCTGTCCGGAATCTCCCAGGCTAAAGACCAGGGGGCAGGAATCGGCGCGATGAGCCATGAGCAGGTCGTGGAGTTCGACGCTTCCAGCATCTTCGGCGCGCCGTTGTCCTCCGCACTGCTGCACGGCGGTGCCACCAACGTCTCCGTTGTTGTCCTCAGCATCGTGATGATCCTGGCCATGACGGCCTCGCAGTTCATCACTCAGAAGCAGATCATGGCGAAGAACATGTCCGAAGAGGCCATGGCCAGCCCGTTCATGCGCCAGCAGAAGATGATGCTTTACATCCTGCCCGTCGTGTTCGGCGTTGGCGGCATCAACTTCCCCATCGGTGTCCTCATCTACTGGACCACCACCAACCTCTGGACCATGGCGCAGCAGTTCTTCGTTATCCGCCGCATGCCGACGCCGGGATCCCCCGCTGCCAAGGCTCTCGCCGAGCGCCGGGCTGCCAAGGGCCTGCCGGCCCTGCCCATTCTGGGCGGAAAAAAGGCCGACGCCGCAGCGGAAGCAGCTGCCGCCGCAGCGGTTATCGAGCAAAAGGCACAGCGCGTCCAGCCCCAGCGTAAGAACAGGAAGAAGAAGTAATGTCAGCCGAAAGCACCGAAAACGCCCTCTCCGACGAGATCATTGCCGATCAGGACGAAGCCTCGACGGACACCGAAAGCAACCCCAAGGGCACTGCTGCCAGCCGCCTGGAAGAGGAAGGCGACGTCGCTGCGGATTACCTGGAAGAGCTCCTGGACATCGCAGACATCGACGGCGACATTGACATCGAAGTCCGCAATGGACGTACCTACATCTCCATCGTCGCCGAGGAAGAGACCGATAGTCTCGACAGTCTGGTGGGCGAGGACGGCGAAGTCCTCGAAGCTCTTCAGGAGCTCACCCGGCTTTCCGTGCTCTCAGCGACCGAAAACCGTTCCCGGCTGGTGCTGGACATCAACGGTTACCGTCAACAGCGCGCGGGTCACCTGCAGAAGATTGCCGAGGATGCGGCAGCAACAGTGAAGGAGACCGGCGAAGCGGTGGCGCTGGAACCCATGAGCGCTTACGAACGCAAGATTGTTCATGACGCCGTTGCTGACCTTGGACTGGTCAGTGAGTCCGAAGGCGAAGGCGCCGGCCGCCACATCGTCGTATCCGCTGACTAGAGAATTGCTGACCCGTTAACCATGGTTGATATCACGGCAGCTGAACTGCTGGCGGCTGAGAAGATCTTCGGCGACCGACTGGACCTGGCTAAGCGCTACGTTGAACACCTCGCAACGTCGGGGACCGAACGCGGACTCATTGGCCCGCGCGAGATTCCGCGTTTGTGGAGCCGGCACGTACTCAACTGTGCCGTCATCGAAAGCGAGATCCCTCATGGCAGTCGTGTCGCCGACGTCGGAAGCGGTGCGGGCCTCCCGGGGCTCTGCCTTGCCATTGCACGGCCGGATCTGGAACTCACTTTGATAGAGCCGCTGGAGCGCCGGGTCATCTGGCTCCAGGAAGTAGTGGACGACCTTGGACTCACCAATGTCACCGTGATGAGGACTCGGGCGGAACTTGCGGTGGGCATGGTCGACGCCGATGTGGTCACCGCGCGCGCGGTGTCTGCGCTGACCAACCTGGCCGGCCTCACGATTCCGCTGCTCGCTGGCAAGGGTGAGGTTGTGGCCATCAAGGGCCGCAGTGCCGGTGAAGAGATTGAAAAGGCCGCAAAGGTGATCCGTAAACTCGGCGGTGTGCAGACGAGCGTGGTCACCGTTGGCGAAAGCCTGTTGGAAGAACCCACCACTGTGGTGCGGATCGTAGTGAACAAGTCCCGAAAGATTGCCTAGTCCTGGCCCGGTAACCTAGGTCTGCAGGGCGAAGCGGTTAGGCTAGACAACGGCAGGAACAGCAGAACGAGAGTGAGTGTGTCCCAGTGACCAGTAGCGAAGCCCACACACAACGGATCCCCCCGTTTGTGTCCTTGGGGTCAGCACGTTCATTTGCTGGCATGGGTTCCGCACCGCTGCGGGGCGACAATCATCCTAACCCGGTTGCAGGCGCAGCATCTTTTGCCTCTGTTTCACGTGAAACCTCAGTTGGCAAGACGAATGTCATCGACACCATGGACGACTCCAGCCCGATTGCCCGTGAGCTTGCGCATGAGACCAAACGCCGGGAACGGCTGGTCGGCAGGGAACTGCCTAAGCCGGACAAGACCCGCGTCTTCACCGTCTCCAACCAGAAGGGCGGAGTGGGTAAGACAACCACTACCGTGAACATTGCCGCGGCCCTTGCTGCCGCAGGCTTAAATGTGCTGGTTATCGACATTGACCCCCAGGGCAACGCCTCCACCGCTCTCGGCGTGGAACACCATGCCGACGTGGACAGCATCTATGACGTCCTGATCAACGACTTCCCGCTGGCTGACGTTGTGGCACCTTGCCCGGATATCGGCAACCTGATTTGTGCGCCTGCGACCATTCATCTGGCCGGTGCCGAGATTGAGCTAGTTTCCTTGGTGGCTCGTGAGCAGCGGTTGCGCCGGGCCATCGACGTGTATGCCAAGACCCGTGCCAAGAATGGCGAAGAGCGTCTGGACTACATCTTCATCGACTGCCCGCCGAGCCTGGGCCTGCTGACGGTCAATGCCTTCTGTGCCGCCGGTGAGGTCCTGATCCCCATCCAGTGTGAGTACTACGCCCTCGAGGGCCTGAGCCAGCTGCTGAAGAACATCGAGATGATCCAGAAGCACCTCAACGCTGATCTGGTCGTGTCCACGATTCTCCTGACGATGTACGACGGCCGGACCAACCTCGCAGCACAGGTTGCGGCCGAGGTTCGCCAGCACTTCCCGGACCAGGTACTGGGTGCCGTGGTCCCCCGCTCGGTGCGTATCTCGGAGGCCCCGAGCTACCAGCAGACTGTGATGACGTACGATCCTTCCTCCAGTGGAGCCCTGTCCTATTTGGAAGCCGCAGCGGAAATCGCTGAGCGCTAGAATCTTCAAAAACTGCAACAACCGGAGTACGGCAGTGCCGAACTCTTCCATCGGAGGGATTTATCCATGAGCGAGAAGCGACGCGGCCTGGGCCGCGGTCTTGGCGCACTCATTCCAAGTTCCGCCGCTGGTAATGGGTCGGGTAACGGGACACCTGCATCACGGCCCGTGGACCTCTTCTTTCCTGAAGGCCGAAAGAAGGTTGACTCCTCCGCGGAGTCCGCCGAAGAGTCGCCCTCTTCGTCAACGCGTTCTCCCGTGGCTTTGGTGAAGCAGCGCTCCGAGGATGTTCAGGTGACGAACGATGAGGCTGTCCCGAAGGGTGCCTCTCCCGCGAAACCGAGCACCAAGGCTGCAGAGCGGACTGCTCCTGCGAAGGCTCCGGCCACGACCTCGGCCAAGACCCGGCCGGCCGCTAAGTCGGAAGAAACCGCACCGGATCCGTCAGAACTGAACGGGGGCACTGGGGAGGGCGCGGCGCTTCCTGCTGCTGAAAAGCAAAGCGAGGTCGAAGACAACGGCGTTGACCTGGTAGAGGTCCCAGGCGTGCGGTTTGCCGAGATTCCGGTCACTGACATCCATCCGAACCGCAAACAGCCCCGCTCGGTCTTCGATGAAGATGACATGGCGGAGCTGATCCACTCTGTGCGGGAAATCGGCGTCCTCCAGCCAATTGTTGTGCGGACTTCAACCGAAAAAGGTGGTGAACCCTATGAGTTGGTCATGGGTGAGCGCCGCTGGCGGGCGGTGCAGGCCGCAGGCTTGGAAACCATTCCTGCCATTGTGCGGGACACCACTGATGATGACCTTCTCAGGGATGCCCTCCTGGAGAACCTGCACCGCAGCCAGCTAAACCCCCTGGAAGAAGCGGCCGCGTATCAGCAACTCCTCGAAGATTTTGGAACTACGCACGAACAGCTCGCTGATCGTATTGGTCGATCGCGCCCGCAGGTTTCCAACACTCTGCGCCTGCTGAAGCTTCCGCCCTTGGTTCAGCGCCGAGTCGCGGCAAGCGTTCTTTCCGCGGGCCACGCCCGTGCACTGCTCGCCCTGCCGGACGCTGCCGCAATGGAACGGCTCGCTCAGAAAATTGTGGCCGAGGGTATGTCCGTTCGGGCAACCGAAGAGGCCGTGACGCTTTACCAGGATCCGGCCAAGCCGGCCAAGAACAACATCCCCCGTCCCGGTGCCAGGCATGAACGGCTAGACTACTTGGCATCTTCCCTGTCCGACCGGTTGGATACCAATGTGAAGATTTCCCTTGGCGTCCGAAAAGGCCGGGTCAGCATCGAATTCGCAAGTGTTGAGGACCTGAACCGGATCATGGACGTTCTTGCTCCGGGGTCGGAAAACTAGGACCACCCGTTACGGAATCTAATTGAGGGCCTGTTTCACGTGAAACAGGCCCTCTTTCTTGTCCCAATATCATTGAGGCCGGTCGTAAAAACCTCCGGCACCTTGGATATCGTGGCGTCAACAGCGCGGTGGGGGCCAGGCGTCGGGAATTGGGTCGCCTAGGGAGTTCAAAGGACCCTTCTGAGGTGAAATCTTGCCTGGCGGGCTCTCGGTTCGTGTGTGATGTCGATCGGGCGTAACTCGGGCTGGAGGGGCGGATATGGGGGTCACTTTACGGTTCGCGTAGGCCGCGGAATGCTTCAAGGTGTGTTAGGGACTTCATGATTGGCAAGCCGGTGGGCTCGCCACCGGAATCCGAGCTGTCCGTTGTCGCGACTCGTCCACTAACAGCATGTCGGGCGTCTCCATTTCTGGGCGGAGTTAGGGGTAGCAGCTGCGGTCATCCCAGAGGGTAGTAAATCAGCCTGTCTACGATGGCAGACTAGGCTAAGCGCCCATGCCTTTTTGCCGTCGCGGGCTGACTGGACTGCTCAAAGTGGCCCAGTTCTATGGCCGGGTACGAATGCGACGGTGTGGTTTACGAACGGGCGTCCGTGCGACACGTCGTCTTTGTATATCGAGTTGGGTTTCTTCCCTCGGCTAGAGGGTCCTCGGATGGTGCGGTGTTGACATGTCTGGTTTCACGTGAGACAAAGGCGACTACACCCTTCCCCTTTCCGTGGGTACCCGCTGCGGTCCGGTCCGCCGCAGATATGGCGTCAAACGTTTTGCGCGCCGGCCTAGCAGAATCGGCCAGTCGCGCGTCTGGGGTCGCACCGTCCCCGAGTACATACGGTGGTCCTTGGACCCTAAGTCTGTGGTGTCACTGCTGGGGTGGAATTGCGGGGTGTTTAGACCCGACGGAGGAAGTGAGAATGCACCAGAGCGACCAGGGTTGGTCGGAACGAAATCTGGACGGCTGATCGGATTATTGAGGGCCGACATTTCGCCGGTGAACTAGGCGGTTCCAACACAGGACTTTCGGGATGTTTCACGTGAAACAGGAGCATAAGACGCGGCACTGACGCCGGGCGACCCGGGTCCGAGGCCAAGCGACGCGCAGATTCGGTTGATATTACAGTCCGAGCCTCCAACTTGAGCCAGTTGCGGCCGGGCCTGCCAAAACGCGGCGGGTCCTCCGTTGGAATAGGGAGGACTCCCCCGGTTAGGGTCGGCGCCCCAAGCCTCGGCCCTGTCCGCGCATGCGAATGAAGTGGTCAGCGCCGGCGGTAGGCATTGAGCTGTCTCTGTCTGTTCCCGCTTCCATATTCGTGTTCACGAGTTTCCTCGATGTTCGTGTTCGCGAACTTCCAGGGCCCTCTATAGGTGCGCCGGCCCCTTAGTTGTGGAGGAGTTCTATTCCGCCGTTTAAAACAGAGGAGTACATGTGGCAAAGCTAGACTCGCCCTAGATGGGGTGGCAGATGGTGTCCTGGGTGCGGCCGCTGCGAATGATGGCTGCGCAGAGATCCGCTGTGAGTTAGTGGGCCGCTGGACCCCATATTCGAGGGAAGCTAGGCCTTTGTGGCTTCGAATGTCTCATAGCTGACTATTGAGGTTCTCGGCCATGGGTACTTGCCCACCCACTAGTAGCAGCTACGCATCCATGAGGCTGATGGCAGATCGTGGATGACTGGCTGCCAAAGGCCTCTGATTGGAAGTATCGTTCTGCCACTGTGCATGAACATCCATAAATATAGGAGGGGTACAGAACCACGCACTGTTGTTCTGACGTTCAAGCGTGGACGCGAATGCGTCGTGGCAATGGTGGAAGAGTCCGGGAGTCGAGCCCGGCCCGCGCTCCGGCGGAGGTTCCGATTCTGCCAGAGTTCGGCCAGCTGTCGTATATGAGCGTGCGCCAGTGCGTCCCGTTCGTATGCATCGCAGTCACGACTCCGCAGGTAATGTACGGGGATCAGTGTGATCACCTGCTGGTCTGTGTTGATGTGCTTGATCGCGCGAAGTCGGTCAAGCTCGCAGGGTCTCTCCGCTGCATTTGTGTGTGACGCCCTGACGGGGCGCTTCCATTTCTCTGGCGCGATAATCACAACATCCACCCAGCTTGGCGTCGACTTTTCAGTGCAAGAATGCGGGTAGGGTCTGGGTTGTTACGAACCCTTCTGGGTGGGGCGGCGACTTGCTGACGCTGTTCCAATGGGGCGCTGCGGCGGTTCGTGGTCATGATGACCACCATTGCTGTTGGTCGGTACTGCGTTTTGTGCGGTGGATAGTGCTGTGGATAACTCTGTGGAAAGAAGCGACGATAGACGTGGATAACCTGTGAGTTTGATCGCCTTCAGCAAATGCTGATCTTCGGTCAGTGTCAGAGACAAATGTTGATCAGGTGACGGTTTCACGTGAAACAGTACCGATGCTCACTCTCACTGTGCTGGTTGCGACGAATCGCTAGAAATTGGCTGATTTTCAGTTGATTCAATAGCAACAGCAAGCGTTGTACACCGCGGGCGCCATCATCATTGGGCTGGGCTGCGATCGTCGACCGTTCTGATGAACCCTGCGAACTCACGGCGAACGTTTTTGTTCTGCCTTCCGGGTTTGGTATCGGTGGATAACTCTGTGGAAACGCCTGTGGATAGGACTGTGGATAACTTCTGGGGATAAGGCTAAGTGGTTGGGACGTCTGGCTGCTCGGTCCGCGCATAAGTGTCGTCCGACCAGCTGCGGACGCTCTCATCCTTGCAGCTTACGATAGTCAAACGAGGGTCCGTGGTGTCCTTGTTCTGGGCGGTTGGTAGGAGCCAGAGGGGGCGTTAGCGGCGAGTCCCCAGCCAGGCGCACGCGCACATTTCGCAGGCATGCCATGTTGTGGGCTGGTGACAATCCGCTGGGGTGTTGACCCACCCGCTCGCGGCGTCCAGTTCGCGACACTCGGCAACCCACCCGCCTCAGGGGTAAAAGGCCGTGTGTACAGGTCATGCCCTAAGAGAGATGGTCGACTAGGACTCCTCGCCCCGCGGCGCCGTTGTTCTCCAGAGCGAGGCCAGCCGCGGCCACTAAGACACGGAACGTAGTGCCCTTCATTGACTCTGTTGGTCATGATGGACACGCTGTCCCAGGCTGCTTCTTCGAGCATGGAAATTGGTCTCTGCACCACTCGGGTCAAGCTGACAAGCTCAGCTCTCAGCCGTGGTTCGCCGAACGGTGCGAGCCGGCTGGTAGCACACGTCAATGCATCCTTCAGCCGCCATCGGGTTGCCGATGTTTCACGTGAAACGCCGGAGTGGTGGGACTTCGGATCAGGGGTCGCTGCTCGAGTCAGGGCCTGCGCCTGTGGATCGTCGTGGTCACTGGCGCCCAGGCAGCCACTCAGGACGTTTCACGTGAAACATCGAGCCATGATGCTCTGGCGTGCGGTGGGCGTTGATAGTGCAACTTGGCGTGGAACGCGGACGTCGCGTCTACGCCCTGTTAATTCTGCAGCACGGAAGTGTCTCCATCGCATCGCGGATGGAGCGACATCGAGCAGGATAGAACTCAGAATCCTGCCAGCGGCATAGGGTTGGAACGCCGCCGCCGGTTGTGCCTAGTGAAATGAATCGTGTTGTCGTGTGGCGCTCGTCCCCCAATTTCAGCAGCCGAAGATGGTGCAGTGTGCAGCACATCAGATCCAGGGGTCGTGGCTTTCCAGGATGGCAATATTATGTTGCCCCGTCCGGCGGAACTATAGACAGTGTTTGGCCTATCAGTGCCTGTGTTACACATCCGGAGCGCGCTTGGAGGCGTCTAGTTGTTGTCGGGCTGCCGCGCGGGCTCCCCCCGAAGGCCGTGGCCCTGGGGCAAGAGGCGTTGTTGAAACATGGTGTGCGTCGGTGAGAATCCGAAGGTGCGAACAGATCTGCGCATGGGCTACGCCTTGGTTCAAGCGGACTATCCTGCAGCTCGGCGCGTCCGCCCTTTCATGCCTCGACGTGGGTGTCCTCCACTCGCGTGCGGTCCGGTCCTGAGCACTGGCACTTCGGTAATTTGGCTTGTAGAAGGGGTCTCTCTTGCGCACTTGGCGAAGGTCGTGGCGAGTCTCCCACTCAATCTCGGCATGGCTGCACTGGTCAATAATCGGGCTCACTGTTTTGCATCCCGCTTGGTGGGGCACCCTGAGGCGGTTCCGACGGTGCGTGCCGCTGTTTGGTCGAGTACGTATATGCAAATCTACGATTACTGCAGCAGAATCGACGGTCCGCCGGCACGTGCGGTCTGCGTCGTTGGCCGTAAGGATGAGCAGTATGGGTTGTCACGTCCGCCAGTTTTGTGACGGCACGGCAACATCCCACTCATGGGGTTGCATAGATACGTCAACTGCTCCGTTTCCCGAACCGCCTGGCTGGGCGCACGATTGACGCATGAAGTAGTTCTTACTGGTAATTCCGATCCG
Organism: Pseudarthrobacter sp. TAF60_1; assembly: GCF_052113505.1. Taxonomy (NCBI): domain Bacteria; kingdom Bacillati; phylum Actinomycetota; class Actinomycetes; order Micrococcales; family Micrococcaceae; genus Pseudarthrobacter; species Pseudarthrobacter sp. TAF60_1. The sequence goes on along the minus strand of NZ_JBFRDI010000006.1, from coordinate 39,486 downwards.
GCCCGCCCGAAGGGAGTGTGGAAGGCCGTTCAGGGATCACCGACCACCTCCGGCGGTGCAGTCGATGAGCTCGCGGATGTTTCACGTGAAACGTCCGTTCGAACTGCGACGTTTCACGTGAAACATTGCAGCGGTGTCGGTGCAGTGCTCTGGGAACAAAGTACGAGCGGACCGCACTCGGATGAGACGCTCCCAGACATCGGAGGCGGTCGAGTACTCAGTGTCCTCTTTTTGAGGTAACGGTTAGTGCGAAATCGGCGTGGCACGGAGACAAGGGGCCGTGTGTTGCAACCTACCTGCCAAGGTCATCAACGGAGTGGGTATCGCCCATTGCGGCGTTCGGTTATTTCTGTCCACGAGGAAGACTTTCGAGGAGAACGACCGCCGAATGCTGCCCTGGCGGGTTCCGATGCCGCCGTTAGGGCAAATGAGTGAGATTTATGAGTCCGTCTGCTGTCGGTCGTTTAGACGGAGACCCCACATGTCATCCTCCGGTTTTCACGATGGAGGCTCACAGGAGCCAAGCAAGTGGGCGCAGCATTGCCGGGCTGTCATGGCTGGCTGTTGGCTGGTAAGCCACAGCCGCCCTGTGTCCGGGCAACGCATCGCGCAATCGGTAGAAGACGCGGACGGACTGTACGTATCATCTGCTATCGGCTGTGATCACAGGCCTCTAAGTGCCCTAGTACGGATTGCGCTGATCCGGGCGGAAGGTCTGCTGCGCGTTTCAGCAATCGTGGATCTAAGGAAGGCTCCTCCTCCCCCGGAGTAGCGGCCGCGGCAGGGGCCCGCTGCCCGTCAGTGCCGGCAACGTGAGTTGAGGCAGTGCGTCCCTGGTGTCTCGTCCCAGAGAGTCCAATGACTTTGATGTTTCACGTGAAACACGCCGCGCGCTCGCGCCCCTGATCTTTATCCTCGCTCCAGCGGCTTTTGAAATGCTCAGCATTCCAAAGCAGCGAACGAACACGGGTGACCCTATGTCGCGGCTCACTGAACTGTCCATGGTCCCTGCGGTGCCGACCTGGCCAAGTCGCCAAAACAATCCAACCGATTACGCTTGAACAAGCCGATATTGGCAATTGCCATTAAATAACTGTGGCCACTGCCTCAGGGGAAGCAGCGGCCACAGGTGCCATAACGGCTATTTCACTTAGGAAAGAACGTCAGCAAATTCTTTTTCGAAGTACTGCTTGGGCCGGGCTCCGATGACAGTGCTCTTAACCTCGCCACCCTGGAAGAGGTACACCGCGGGAATGGATGTGATGCCGTACTCGGCAGCGATGCCCGGGTTGTCGTCGACGTTGACCTTTACCACGTCGACCTTCTCGCTGTACTCAACGGAGATCTCATCGAGGATGGGTCCGAGCTTACGGCAGGGGCCACACCATTCGGCCCAGAAGTCCACGATTACGGGCTTGTCAGCTGACAGGACGTCTGTGCCGAAGCTTGCGTCTGTTACGTCTTTAGCGTTGCTCATAGCGTTGTCTTTCTCTTCGTATGCGGTGCGGCTGATTAAGCGTGCAGGTCTGCGAGGTAATGCTCTACGTCGATGGCTGCGACACAGCCGGATCCCGACGCGGTGATGGCCTGGCGGTAGGTGGGGTCCACAACGTCGCCAGCGGCGAAGACGCCCGGGACGCTCGTCCGGGAACTCCGGCCGTCAACGGCGATGGTGCCCTCAGCCGTGAGCTTAAGCGTGTCCTTGACGAGGTCGGTACGGGGATCGTTCCCGATGGCTACGAACACGCCGGTAACAGCGAGGTCTGAAACGGTGCCGTCCTGGAGGTTCTTGATCTTGAGGCCGGTGACCTTGTCCTGGCCGATGACGTCGTCCACGGTGCTGTTCCAGATGAACGAAATCTTGTCATGGGCCAAAGCTCGGTCGGCCATGATTTTGGAGGCCTTGAGCGAGTCACGGCGGTGCACCACGGTGACGGACTTAGCAAACTTCGTCAGGAACAGCGCTTCCTCCATGGCAGAGTCTCCCCCACCGATGACTGCGATGTCCTGGCCCTTGAAAAAGAAACCGTCGCAGGTTGCACACCAGCTGACACCGTGACCGGAAAGGCGCTTTTCGTTGGGCAGGCCCAGCTCCCGGTAAGCGGATCCGGTGGACAGGATGATGGCCCGCGCCTGGAAGGTTTCGCCCGTACCTATGGTGACGGTCTTGATGTCTCCTTCGAGGTCCAGCGCTGTGACGTCCTCAAACTGGATCTCCGTCCCGAACCGTGCCGCCTGCTTTTCGAAGTTCTCCATGAGGTCAGGCCCCATGATCCCATCCGGGAAACCTGGGTAGTTCTCGACGTCGGTAGTGTTCATCAGTTCGCCGCCGGCGGTGACTGAACCCGCCAACAGAAGGGGCTTCAGGTTGGCCCGGGCCGTATAGACCGCGGCCGTGTATCCAGCCGGACCCGAGCCGACGATGATGACATCACGTACTTCGGACGCGGTGTTTTCTGCGTTGCTCACTGAACGGTGAACCTCTTCCTTAGTCGATGCGCCGGGTATCTCGACCGGCCACATGGCACAACTGAATCTTGGTGGTGAATATTCCGGAGACCGCATTGCGGCGGCACTGAAGCTACTGGATGCAACAGATCAGGCCGAGAAGCGGGCTCCAGCTACTGGACTTTGACTTCCGCCAGCCGGATCCCGTAGCCGTAGCGCGTCTTCGGGGCGGCCAGCTTTGGCAGTGCCTTGATGGACACAATCACGTACTGGGCCTTTACCGGTTCTGCCAAGGGCATGGTGAGGTCGGTTGACGTGAAGCTGTTGGTTCCCACCAGCTTGGCACCGTCCAATGACGGACGATCATTGGTGTAGACACTGATGTTGCCGCCCGAGGCTCCCAGCTGGGTCAGGGTGATGGAAGAAACCGTGGCGGGGCTCTTCAGCTTCACGAACAGTGGCACACCGTCAGGGGCAAGTCCGCCCCAGGCTTCGGTAGCGAACTCCATGTCAGACCAGTAGCTGGCAGCGTTGCCGTCAAATGCCTTCACAAGGTCCACGTCGTAGGTGGCTGCGAAATCAAAATTGCCCTGACGGGTGATGTTTTCGATGGCGGGCGGTACCGCCGGAGGCGCTGCCGAACTCGCGTTCGGCGTGGGGGTTCCCGTGGCAGGACCCGGGGTACCGGTCGCGGCGGTGGTCGGGTTGGCCTGGGGACCTCCATTGAAAAGGCTGCCCAGGTTGGTGAGGGCGAATACCAGTCCGGCGATCAGAACCACGGCCAGCAGGCCACCCACGAGCCATCGCATGGACCGGGGCTCGCGCTCCGGCTCATCCTCGTAGTAGTCGCTGGAATCGCCAGCCGGCGGTGCGGCCGCTGCGGAAGGAGACGTTTTCCGTGCAAGCGAAGGGAAGGCCGCCGCCGAACGGTTGGATTGCTTCACCGGTTGGGATTCCGCGGCTTCGCTACGATTGGCGTTGTGACCGTTAGAGGAGTAGTCGTCCTCGGACCACAGGGACACCTTTGGTGTATCCGCGCCCGGACGGTGATCCGGCTGGTTGCCACCAGCACCAGCACCAGCACCGGCGCCAGCTCCACGTACCGGTCCGGAAACAGGCTGGCGGTCGGTCGGTTGCACCTGCTGGGGGGCGGTTGCCTGCTGGCGCGCAGCGGCCGCGCCGCTGACCATTCCGGCAGCAGCGCCGGCACCCGCCGCCGCACCAACACCGGCACCGCGAGCTGCGCCCGCGGCAGGACGTGTGGCCGGCCGGACCGGAGGCCGGGGCGGAACTACGGGCGGAACGGTGGGTGCCGCACGGCGAGGGTCAACCTGACCGGGGTGGGTGTCCGCGTAATTGATGTAGCCGGCGTCGACATTTTCTTCGTCGTCGTACGGTTCCGGCTCGTGCGAACGTGCCTGCCCGAAAATCTCACTGCCCAGGGTGTCCGTGAAGAAAGGTTCAACATAGGGGGCGTCAGAGGCCACGACCAGGTCGAGCAGATCCGCCGCAGAGGTGTGGTTGGTAATGAGGTATGTGGCGGCTTCGGTGACTCCGAGGTCAAGGACCTGCACGCTGCCGGGACGCTCGCCCGTGGCCACCTCGCGGGCGCTCTGGGCAACCTGCTCGGTGTTGTGCGGGCCTGCGACCAGAATGCTGACCGGACGGTTGAGCACCTGGTCCACCCCGTCCAGCACCAGATCCTGGTCGTGTGAGGTCAGTACCGTGGCTGTGACCTTGTAGCGGCCGCCGAGTACTGATCCAACGTCGATCGGGTGGGACACGTGTTCCTCCTAGACTGTCCGGGCGTTGTCGGCGTCGACGAGTCCATTGCCGGCCGGAACCGGACAAAAGCCGGCCGGCTAGCCGGTTTGCGCCTGGCTGCAACTACCCCTGTTCAGGTTCGATCCTAGCCGATTGGCCATGTCCGCCGTGGGCGACAGGCAGCCTGTGACTCCGTAGAGGTTACTTTTTACGGGGCCGTCGGGGCCTGAAATGCGGGTTCCTTCCGGGCTGCCCCTGGAACGTGCGCCGGCCGGGAAGCGGAATCTCTTCGCGCAGCAGCCCTCCGCGCGCGGTGGCGGGAACATCTTCAGCTGCCAGATATTCACCAGCGGGTTGAGCGCCGTCCTCCGATGGGGCCGCCGCGGGCGCCGCGGGAGCATGGCGTTCGGGCGCAGGTCCCGCGCGGAAGGATGTTGCGTCGAACTCGCCCGAGATGCGCGGAATGAGACCGGTGTCCACCGAGACCGTGGCGCGTTCCGGCGTCGGACGTTCCGCTCCGGAACGGGAACCAGAGGCCGAAGCCGACGACGGCGTTCCCCCCGTCGCGTCCGACGGTCCGGCGCCGCCGCGCCCCAGCCGCCCGAGGAGGGGGCGCAGCAGGTCGCGGAGTTCCGTGACGTGGAAAATCTTGAGCAGGAAGACGTAGACCACCAGCATGATGGGTCCGACGACGATCAGGGTCACCAGGGCGGCAATCCGGTCGCTCCAGGCGAAGCCGTTGGGGCTGTAGCTGCCCATCAGCCATAGGGCGCCGGCACCGGCTACAGCGGAGCCGAGCGCCGCGTAGCCCATCCGGATGTAGGAGTTGGCGATCCGTGGACCGTCGAGGTGGCCGAGCAGCCGGCGCAGGAAGAAGGCGCTGATGACTACCGAGAGGATGTTCCCCACCATGTACAGGATGGCGATCGCGTAGATGATCTGGCCCACGGGCATGAACTGGATGGTAAAGGCGCCGGCCACGTAGACGACGGCCAGCAGGAGTTGGACGTAGAACGGGGTGCGGGCGTCCTCGTTGGCATAAAAAACGCGCGACATCATGAAGTTTGCGCTCATGAACGGCGTGCTGAGCGCCAGGATGGTGAGCGTCTGGGCGAGCATCACGCCGTCCTGCCGAAGGCCGCCCGAGAAGAACATTCCCAGCGGTCCGGCCAGGGCAAAAAGGGCCAGTGCACCAAAGACGGTTGCCACGGCCATGGTGCGGAGCCCGTGCGAGAGCGCGTCCCGCAGTTCGTTTCGGTTGCCGTCCTGGGAGGCACGGGTCATCCGGTTAAAGAGGACAGTGGCGAGTGAAAGCGCAATGATCGAGTGCGGCAGCAGGTACAGCTGGCTGGCCACCTCGAGGACGGCGTTGCCGGGCAGTATTTCGGCCGCCGGGTCGCCGGCCTCCTTCAGCCGCAGGCGCTCGGCACCGGGAATGGTGGCAATGCGCATGACGTACAGGAAGGCCAACTGCCCGACGGCGGCAGTCAGGAGCGTCCACACACTCAGCTTTGCTGCCTGGCCAAGTCCCACTCCGCGCCACCCGAACCTGGGTCGAAGGCCAAGTTTCAGGCGGAACACGGGGATCAGCAGGATGGCAGTCTGGGCCACCACGCCGATGGTGGAGAACCCGGCCACGAGCAGGGTCTGGGTGGAACCCCAGTTGTCCAGGGTGTGCGGGTTGACGGCGTTCTGGCCGAAAATCCAGATGAACATGCCCAGGCCGGCGATGGCCACCACGTTGTTCATGATGGGCGCCCACATGGCCGGTCCAAACGCGCCGTTGGCGTTCAGGACCTGCGTGAGCAGGGCGTACAGGCCGTAGAAGAAGATCTGTGGCAGGCACCAGAAGGCAAAGGACACGGCGAGGGCCTGCTGCTGGGGTGAGTAGCCCTGGGTGGTCAGTTCAATGACCGAGGGCGCGGCAAGCGTGACCAATGCCGTGAGGCCCAGCAGCAGCAGGACAGCCAGCGTCAGGAGCCGGCTGATGTAGTCCGCTCCCCTGTCCGGGGCCTTGCTGGCCTTGATGATCTGCGGCACCAGCACGGCGTTGAACACGCCGCCGGCCACCAGCAGGAAGATCAGGTTGGGCAGGTTGTTGGCGTTGATAAACGTGTCGTTGACCGTGGAGCCAAGGCCGAGGGCGGCACCCAGCATCCAGGTCTTGCCGAAGCCGAGGAAGCGCGAGACCAGCGTGCCGGCGGCCATGATGGCGCTGGAGCGCGTTTCGCTCGCGCCGGTGGGGGCGCCCGGTTCGGTGGGGACGCTTGGTTCGGCAGGAGCGCCCGGTTCGGTGGGGGCGCTTGGTTCGGAAGGAGCGCCCGGTTCGGCGGCAGGCACGTTTGGACCGGCGCGGCCCGCGCTATTGGAGGGAGGATTGGAAGCTGACATCGAGTTCATCGTCTCACCCGGACACTGTTTGTTCGGCACTGGACCGTTGCGCTCCAAGGCATTGCCCGGCCCTGGCCTGCGTCAACAGGCTCAGAGGTGTTCGGGCAGGACGTCCCGGGCAAGGTCCGCGATGCGGCGCTCGTTGGGAAAGGAAAGTTTCCGGGCGAGCTCCCGGAGGGGCACCCATGCCACATCCACGGCTTCATGGTCGGGATCGTTTTCAATGGTGAGCTCCCCGCCTGTGGCACGCAGCAGGTAATGGTGGACTGTCTTGTGCACTCGGTGCCCGCTGACGGTGAACCAGTAGTCAATGCTGCCCAGCGGGGCAAGGATGTCGCCCTCGATGCCGGTTTCCTCGGCAATTTCGCGGACTGCAGCCTGCTCGTTGTTTTCTTCGCCCTCCGGATGGCCCTTCGGCAGGCACCACTCCAACCGTCCGCCCCTGTTAAGGCGCGCGATGATCGCAACCCTGAGTTCGGCGTCGGACGTGTCCACCACCACGCCACCGGCCGAGATTTCCTCCACAGTGGGAAGCGAGGCCGGTGCCGAGTGCAGGGCAGGCGCGACGTGGGCACCGATTGCCGACGGCAACGGTGCGTTTGTCCTCCTGCCGGGAGCGCTCGGTACGGGATGGGCCATGCAGTCCACTCTAACGACTCTTGCCCGTTCTTGATGACTGGAACATGACATCAAGATGGACTGCACATGACTCACTTTGTGGGCTCACCGGGGGAATAGGCGTGATCTTGAGCAGATTTTGGCCTGCCAAGCCGCTGGTTTCTGACAAGCTTAAGTAACTATGGCGCATGCACATCACAAGACTGATTCCCACACCGTCGATTTCCAGGTGGACCCGGTGGTCCTGGAGCTCGGCCAGCGCTTTGTCGATGCCGGCCACGAACTGTCCCTTGTGGGCGGTCCGGTGCGGGACCTGTTCCTGGGGCGCGCCTCACTGGACCTGGACTTCACCACAGACGCCACGCCGGACCAGACAGTTGCCCTGATCAAAAAGTGGGCCGACAACTTTTGGGAAATTGGCCGCGCCTTCGGGACCATCGGCATGCGCAAAGCGGGCTTTCAGATTGAGATCACCACGTACCGGGCCGAGGCCTACGATCCCGAGTCACGCAAACCCGTAGTGGCTTTCGGCACCTCGCTCACGGACGACCTGCTGCGCCGCGATTTCACCATCAACGCGATGGCCCTGCGCCTACCGTCCCTTGAACTCGTTGACCCGTTCGGCGGCGTCCGGGACCTCCACGCCTCGGTGCTGGCCACACCGGGTTCCCCTGAGGACTCCTTCTCCGACGATCCCCTCCGCATGATGCGCGCCGCCCGGTTCGCCTCCCAGCTGGGCATCTCGGTGCACCCCGACGTCCGCCAGGCCATGAGCGGGATGGCGGAACGCATCACCATCATCTCCGCCGAACGCATCCGGGACGAGCTGGTCAAACTCATTTGCGGTGCGCGACCGCGGACGGGCGTGGACCTGCTGGTGGAAACCGGGTTGGCCGAGTTCGTGCTGCCGGAGGTGTCCGCCCTGCGCCTCGAATCCGACGAGCACCACCGCCACAAGGACGTCTACCAACATTCCCTGCAGGTGCTGGAGCAGGCGGCCGCCCTGGAAACAGAACCCGACGGCGCGGTGCCGGGTCCCGACTTCGTGCTGCGGTTCGCAGCGTTAATGCACGACGTCGGCAAGCCGGCCACGCGCCGCTTCGAACCGGGCGGCGCGGTCAGCTTCCGCCACCACGACATGGTGGGATCCAAACTCACCGCAAAGAGGATGAAGACGCTGCGCTTCGACAACGAGACCATCAAGGCCGTGGCCCGGCTGGTGGAACTGCACATGCGCTTCTACGGTTACGGCGATGCCGGCTGGAGTGACTCTGCTGTCCGGCGCTACGTCACGGACGCCGGCCCCCTGCTGGAACGGCTGCACCGGCTGACGCGATCGGACGTCACCACCCGCAACCAGCGAAAGGCCGAACGGCTCGCCTTCGCCTACGACGACCTGGAAGACCGGATCGCCGCCCTGCGTGAACAGGAATCCCTTGACGCGGTCCGCCCTGACCTGGATGGTGCCCAGATCATGGCCCTCCTTGAGCTCAAACCCGGTCCCGTGGTGGGCCGTGCCTATAAGTTCCTGCTGGAGGAACGGATGGAGCATGGCCCGCTGCAGCCGGACGACGCCGAAGCCAGGCTGCTCGCCTGGTGGGCACAGCAGCCCGAGGCGGCACCCCCGGCACCGGAAACACCGGAGCCAGCCGCCGTCGTCGAACTTTCCACGAATGAGGAGTCCAAATGACAGTCTCGAGCACTGCGCCCCGCCCCCAGCTCTGGATCCTGCGCCACGGCGAGACCGAATGGTCCAAGAGCGGGCAATACACCGGCCTTACTGACCTGCCCCTGACCGTCGAAGGCGAGCAGCAGGCCGTGGAAGCCCGGAAGATCCTGGACCAGGTTGACTTTGACCTCGTCCTGACCTCACCCCTGCGCCGGGCCCGGCGGACGGCGGAACTGGCTGGCTTTCCCGATGCGCAGCACGAACCCCTGGCCGTGGAATGGAACTACGGCGACTACGAGGGCATCAGCTCGGACCTGATCCGTAAGGACAACCCCGACTACCTGATCTGGACCCACGGCGTGCCCAACGGCGAATCCCTCGACGAGGTGGCGGCCCGCGCGGACAAGATCGTGGCCCGCGTGCTGGAATCCGGGCTGGACAACGTGCTGATCGTGGCCCACGGACACTTCTCCCGGATCCTCACGGCACGCTGGCTTGACTTGGCCCCCACGGAAGGACGCCACTTTATTCTGGGCACGGCAAAAGTCTGCACCCTTGGATGGGACAAAAAGACGCCAGCCATTGTGCGCTGGGGACTGTAAAGAGGTTTTATATAATTTCTTTAGAATCTTCTTAATTTTAACTAGCGGACCGCTGCATTTGTAAGGTACTTTTATTCCTAACCCCAGAGCGTCTCTGCCGGGGTCACGGCGCCCGTTGCCAGCCAGTCTGCTGGTGCAATGGCTGACAGAAAAGGAGGTTGGGAGAAATGAATACTTTGACTAGCGGATGGAAGATGACCATCACCGCCAACCCGGCCTTCGCTGCTTCTGCGCGCCATTTTCGTGGAGTGTCCGCCTCCTAGCCCCGCCTGATCCCGCCCCAGGGCGGCATTCCGGGAGCAGGGCACATGCCTACCCTCTTGGCTCGCACTGGCGAAGCCCTACCGTCGGGCCACGCTGTGACAACAAGACACCCCGACGCGGAACCTGTTCCCGCCTAGGTGTGTTCCACGGCAATTTTGGGCCCCGTGTTCGCATTTGCGAAGCCACACATAAACTCCGCCCATTTCTATGCCTAATTTCGGCCATTATTGTTCCGACATTAATTGGCCCTATTTGCTATGCCCAATTCATTTAGAAAGGAGGTGACTACCTTGATAAAAAAGATCAAGAAGGCGCTGTTCCTGATACGCTTCCCTGCCCGCGCCGGGCGACGCGAATTCAACGTTGAACTGTTGGACCAACACCGGGAAGATGCCTATGCACTAATGCATCAGCAGATGACCGGACTGCGCTGAAGCCGGGGTGGCCGGACCAAAATAGTGCGGCCCGGCCGGGGCCGTCCCGGTAAGCTCAGGGACATGCAGGAGACGAAGCCGCCGGTGCGCCCACAGCGTGCCCGCCTGGTTGTTCCCAGCCGCAGTGACCTGCTACTGAAGAACTTCACGGAACTGATTGGCGGGCCGATGGGTGCCCGGTCGGCGCCTGGCATTGTCTCCCCCGGTGTGTTTACCGTGGAACGGGTCCTGATCATCCTGACGGTCCTGGCTGCGCTCGGCGCCCTCGCGGTCAAGAATTATTGCCGTGCCAACGGCTGGCAGACCCCGGGACAGTTCTATTCCACCTGCTACTCAGATTTCCCCGACTTCTTCCGGAACCGGAGCCTGGGAGAGGACCCATTCGCGTTCCTCAACCAAGGCAATATGTTCGAGTACCCGGTCCTGACGGGATTCCTTGCCGGGGTCACTGCCTGGCTCACCCCCGGTGACGGCCTCTCAGGTGGACGCATCCTGGGCTATTTCGACATCAACGCCACCTTGATAGCCGCCGTCTGGATTGTCACCGTCCTTGCCACGGCCCGGATGTCACAACGGCGCCCCTGGGACGCGGCCATGGTTGCACTCGCACCCGGCATCGTCCTGGCCGGCACCATTAACTGGGACCTTTGGGCGGTGGGACTGCTGGCCCTGGGAATGCTGTGTTTCGCGCGTGAGCGGCTGGCGCTGGCCGGCGTTCTGATCGGTCTCGCCGCAGCGACCAAACCCTATGCAGCCCTTTTCCTTGCCGCCGTTTTTCTGCTCTCACTCCGCACTGGGCAGCTCCGGGTGTTCCTCCTAACCGCCGGAGCGGCCGCGGCAGCCTGGGTAACCGTCAACGCTCCCGTGGCGGTTGCCAATCCGGCTGGCTGGGCACATTCCCTGGGATTCACCGAGTCCCGGGAAGCAGGCTACGGTTCGGCGTGGTTTGCCTACAACCTGGTGGCCCGGCGCCTGCGTTGGCAGGTTCTTGATCCGGGGGTCATCAACGTGCTGGCCCTGGCCTTCTTCCTGCTGGCGTGCGCGGCAGTCGCCTACATTGCCCTGACGGCCACCAGGCGGCCGCGGCTGGCCCAGCTCATGTTCCTGCTGGTCGCCGCCCTCATCCTGACGAACAAGGTCTACTCCCCGCAGTATGTGCTCTGGCTCATTCCGCTGGTGGCGCTGGCCAGGCCACGGTGGCGCGACTTCCTCGTGTGGCAAGGAGTCGAGGGTCTCTACTGGGCTGCCGTCTGGATGTACCTGGCCCAAGTGTCAAGTCAGGGCCCGACGCAGCACAATATTGATATGCCCTACTACGTTCTGGCGGTGACAGCCCATATGCTCGTAACGGCATATTTGATGGTGCGGGTGGTTTGGGACATTTATGATCCGAACTACGATCCCGTGCGCAGGCACCATCTCGATGACCCGCAGGGAGGGTCTTTCAACGGTTTGCCCGATTGGCTGCGCCTCAGTCAGGATCGATCACAGGCAGTCCTCCCTTGGCGGGCGAAGCACCATGCCTGATGTCGCTGTCGTAGGCTCCGGGCCCAACGGGCTGGCCGCAGCTGCAGTGATGGCCCGCGCCGGGTTGTCCGTGGAAGTCCATGAAGCGGCGGGGACCATCGGCGGAGGGACGCGCACAGCTGAACTGATGCAGCCTGGGCATCTCCATGACATCTGCTCGGCCGTGCATCCCATGGCCCTGGCATCGCCCTTCTTCCGCGCCTTCGAACTGGAGCGCAGGATCGACCTGGTGGTTCCGGAGCTTGGGTTTGCTTCGCCGCTCGACGGCGGGCGGGCTGCACTCGGCTATCACTCGCTTGAGCGGACCGTCGAGGCACTCGGCCGGGACGGCGCGGCGTACCGAAAGCTCCTGGGTCCCCTGGTAAGCCGCATCGACGGCGTCATGGACCTCACCCAGCACCAGTTGCTGAGGATCCCCCGGTCGCCTGTGGCGGCTGCTCTTTTTGGGTTGCGCACGTTCGAACAAGGCACTCCGCTGTGGAACGCACGGTTCCAGGAGGACCTCGCGCCGGCCCTGCTGAGTGGCGTGGCAGCGCACGCCGTTTCGCACTTGCCCTCGCTGGCGGCAGCGGGGGCCGGCCTGATGCTGACCGCCCTGGCCCACGCACAAGGATGGCCCATCCCCCAAGGTGGGTCGGTGGCCATCGCCGAGGCCCTGGCGGCCGACATTCGTGCCCACGGTGGCGTTGTCCGTACCGGCGAGCCGATCGACAACCTCCGGCAACTCGGCAATGCGCGTGCAATGCTGCTGGACGTCGCGCCCCGGGGTCTACTGGATATCGCCGGTGACAACATGCCCGCCAAATACCGTCGCTCCCTCGAGACATACCGCTACGGGAATGGTTCCTGCAAGGTGGATTACATCCTCTCCGGGCCGGTTCCGTGGGCAGCCTCCGAGCTCGCGAACGCCGGGACGGTGCACGTGGGCGGCACACGGAAGGAAATGGCACGGGTCGAGAACGAGGTCTCCGCCGGCAAGCATCCTGAACGCCCCTACGTCCTGGTGGCGCAGCCCTCGCGGTTTGACCGTGGCCGGGCCCCGGCCGGGCGCCACATCCTGTGGGCTTATTGCCATGTCCCCGCCGGATCGACGCAGGACATGGGCGAGGCCGTGACCGCGCAGCTCGAACGTTTCGCACCCGGGTTCCGGGACGTTGTGGTGCAGACCCACGTGACCACCGCAGCGGAACTGGCCAGCTACAACCGTAACTACATCGGCGGCGACTTCAGCGCGGGCATCATGGACGTTCGCGGGCTGGTGCAGCGGCCCGTCGTGTCCCCCATTCCGTGGCGGACGCCCGTTCGTGGGGTTTACCTGTGCTCGTCCTCCACGCCGCCGGGCCCCGGAGTGACAGGCATGCCCGGATTCTTCGCCGCCAAGCATGCTTTGAAGGACATGTTCGGCCTCGACGTTCCGGCGCTCGGCCTCTAGCCCGGCCGGGCTCCAGCCCAGCGGGGACTTAGCCCAGCCCGGACTCGAGCCAGTGGCTCGCCACTAGCTAATGCAAAACGGGGCATAATAACGCCGTGGGGAACTCAAAGAAACTTTCACTTGCCATAGCTGGTCTCATACTCGGCGCCTCCTTGGTGGCCTGCGACGACGGCAGAGGGGGAGCCGAGAGCGCCGCCAAACAGTTCGCCGCCGCGGTGTCCGCCCTCGACGTCGGCACTGTTGCCTTTGACGGCAAGGACTCTGCCGTGGCCAAACAGCAGGTCCAGGACGTGTTCAAGGCCCTCGACCCGGACAAGCCCGCGGTGGAAAGCGGTGAACTGTCGCTGAAGGGCCAAACTGCCACCGTTCCCCTCAACTACACCTGGAAAATCGGCTCGGGTGAGTGGAAATACACCACCTACGCCGAGTTCACGAAGTCCGGGGACAAGTGGCTGACCGTCTGGAACCCTGCCTCCCTGGTTCCCGAACTCGCAGAAAACGAAATCCTCACCAAGGGCACCCAATCTCCCCCGCGCGCCGACATCCTCGGTGCCGGCGACGCGAAGCTGGTCACCTACCGCCCCGTGGTGAAAGTGGGCATCGACAAACCACTGCTCGGCTCAGCTGACCCGGCCGCATCCGCCACCAAGCTGGCTGAACTGGTGGGCGTGGATGGCGCGGCCTACGTGCAGCAGGTTTCGGCGTCGGGCGCGCAGGCTTTTGTCGCTGCCATCACCCTCCGTGAAGAAGGCCGCACCATTACCGACGAGCAAATCTCGGCCATCCCCGGCGGCCGCGCCATCAAGGAAAGCCAGCCCTTGGCTCCCAGCCGCACCTTCGCCCGGGCAGTCCTCGGTTCCGTCGGCGAAGCCAGTGCCGAACAGATCGAAGCCTCGGCGGGGGCGCTGAGCGCCGGCGATGTGACGGGCGTCGGCGGGCTCCAGCAGCAGTATGACGCCCAGCTCCGCGGCACCGACGCAGTGGTGATCCGTGCGCACCGGGCAGACCTCACCCGCGAACAGATCAACGCCGCCGGGACTGATCCGCGCCGTGTGGTCTTCGAAACCGCACCCAAGCCCGGCACTCCGCTGAAAACCACCCTCGACCCGAACCTCCAATCCCTGGCAGAGAGCACTTTGGCCGGCGTGGGGCCTGCCTCGGCCATCGTGGCGATCCGGCCCTCCACGGGCGCGGTGCTCGCAGCTGCTTCGGGGCCGGGAAGCAACGGCTACAACACCGCCATGCTGGGCCAGTACGCACCGGGATCCATCTTCAAGATGATCGACTCGCTGGCGATGTTCCGCAACGGGCTGACCCCCGATTCGAAGGTGGAATGCACCCCCACCCTCGAGGTGGACGGCCGGACCTTCAAGAACTCGGAAGGCTACCCGGAAAGTTCCCTCGGATCGGTAACTCTCCGGGATGCGTTCGCCCACTCCTGCAACACGGCGTTCATCGCCGCCAGGGACAAAGTCACCCAGGCCCAGCTTGAGGCCGCCGCGGGGGCCATGGGCGTTGCCGTCGAAGCCCCGTCACTGGGTGCCGCAGCCTTCCTCGGTTCTGTCCCCGGCGAGGCCGCCGGCACCGAACACGCGGCGTCCATGATCGGCCAGGGCAAGGTGCTGATGTCCCCGCTGGCTGCGGCCATGATGGCAGGTTCCGTTGCCAAGGGCTCCCCCGTCTCACCGCAGCTGGTCCTGAACCCCGACGCCGGCGCCCAGGGAGGCACCCCCGGCAAGCCGACGGCGGAGGCTGCCTCGCCGTCGTCGACCGTTACGCCCGAAGCACCCGCCCAGGCGTCCGGCCAGCCGATCACGGCAGCGGAAGCCGCGGCCCTGTCCGACATGATGCGTGCGGTGGTTACATCCGGGCATGCTGGTTTCCTGGCCAGCGTGCCGGGGTCACCGGTGGGCGCCAAGACCGGAACGGCCGAGTACGGCAAGGAAACGCCGCCCAAAACGCACGCATGGATTGTGGCAGTCCATGGTGACCTGGCCGTGGCCGTGTTCGTCGAGGACGGCGGACTCGGTGCCACAACCTCGGGTCCGCTGCTCAAACAGTTCCTGACCGCCGCCGGCTGACCGCTTGCGAGGCCCGCCCCGGGCCGCCCGGGCAGGCATGGGAAGATTGATGGCGTGGCTCATATTGACGTTTCCGGCATCGACTACTTCCTTTCCGACGGCACCCAGCTCCTGAACGGCGTGACCTTCAAGGTCCCGGACGGCACCAAAACCGCCCTGATCGGACCTAACGGCACGGGCAAGACCACGCTGTTCCGCATCATCTCCGGCGACCTTGTTCCGGACGAAGGGGTCATTGGACGCTCCGGAAACATGGGCATCATGCGCCAGTTCGTCGGCCAGGTCCGGGACGATTCCACGGTCCGGGACCTGCTGGTCTCCGCCGCGCCGCCTGCCCTGGCCGCCGCCGCCCGCGAGGTGGACGAGGCCGAACTCGCCATGCTGGAGCACGACGACGAGCCCTCCCAGATGCGTTACGCCCAGGCCATCGTGGATTGGGGAGATGCCGGCGGCTACGACGTGGAGACCGTCTGGGACGAGGTCTGCATGGCCGCGCTGGGACTGCCCTTTGACCGCGCACAGCATCGCCCGGCGTCGAGCCTTTCCGGCGGTGAGCAGAAACGCCTGGTCCTCGAGGCACTGTTCGCCGGCCCCGACGAACTCCTGCTCCTGGACGAACCGGACAACTACCTCGACGTGCCCGGCAAGCGCTGGCTTGAGGACAAGCTGAACGAGTCCAAGAAGACAGTCTTCTTCATCAGCCACGACCGCGAACTCCTCAACAACGCCGCCGGACGCATCGTGACCCTCGAACCGGGCATCAACGGTGCCGGTGCGTGGGTGCACGGCGGCGGCTTCGGCTCCTACGTGGACGCCCGCGCCGACCGGAACGCGCGCTTCGAGGAGCTGCGCAAACGCTGGGACGAGGAGCACGTGAAGCTCAAGGAACTCGTCAATATGTACAAAAACAAGGCTGCCTTCCGCTCCGACATGGCCAACCGGTACCACGCAGCGCAGACCCGGCTCGCCAAATTCCTGGAGGTGGGTCCGCCCGAGGCTCTGCCCATCGAACAGAACGTGCAGATGCGGCTCAAGGGCGGGCGGACCGCCAAACGGGCCATCGTGGCGGAACAGCTTGAACTCACCGGACTGATGAAGCCGTTCTCCACCGAGGTCTGGTTCGGCGACCGCGTTGGCGTGCTGGGCTCAAACGGGTCCGGCAAGAGCCACTTCCTGCGGCTGCTCGCCACCGGCGGGACCGACCCTGAGCGGGAGCACCTGCCGGTGTCCGACGTCGACATCGCCGAAGTCCCGCACGAGGGCACCGTAAAACTTGGCGCCCGCATCCGGCCCGGGTTCTTCGCCCAGACCCACGTCAGGCCCGACCTGCTCGGCAAGACCCTGCTGGAAATCCTGCACCGCGGCGACGAACACCGCTCCGGGCTGGGCCGCGAGGCGGCCGCCGGGGCGTTGGACGGTTACGGCCTGGCCGGGCAGTCAGAGCAGAAGTACGAGTCGCTGTCCGGTGGGCAGCAGGCGCGGTTCCAGATCCTGCTCCTCCAGCTCTCCGGTGCCACGCTCCTGCTGCTGGACGAACCCACGGACAACCTGGACCTGCACTCGGCCGAGGCACTGGAGAAGGCGATCGACCACTTCGAGGGGACCGTCCTTGCCGTGACCCACGACCGCTGGTTCGCCCGCACCTTCGACCGCTTCCTGGTGTTCGGCTCCGACGGCAAGGTCTACGAATCCGCCGAACCCGTCTGGGACGAAAAGCGCGTCGAGCGCGCCCGCTAACCCCGGACCCTCTGACCCTTTGACCCCGGACGCTCTCTCACTTAATGTGGGGTTCTTCCGGATGCTGCTCTCTCACTTTCCTAAAGAAAGTGAGAGAGCATCGGTCGTTTAAGCCCATTAAGTGAGAGAGCGTCCGGCCAAGGGCGCGCTTGGCATTGGCCCGCGCACGGAGAAGCGGCTGCGGTTGCTAGTCTTCCAGCATGAAGACCGACATCTCCCGTACCTCGGCCGGCCCCTCCCTCAAGGCAGCGGCGGCCGCTACTTTTGTGGTCTTCGGCGTCAACGGCTTTGTTTTTGCCAGCTGGGCGGCACGGATTCCCGCGGTCACCGAGACGCTGCACCTCACGTCCGGGCAGATGGGCACCCTGCTGCTGTGCACGGCCGTCGGTTCGCTGCTGGCGCTCCCGACGGCGGGGCTGGTGGTTGGGAGGATCGGCACGGCCAACACCGTGCGCTCCGCCGGGGTCCTGGCAGCACTGGCTGGTGTCGGGATTGCACTCTCCCTGTCGGCCGAATCGGTGGCGGGTACTGCCGTTTCCCTGTTCTTCTTCGGTATCGGCATCGGGCTGTGGGACGTATCCCAGAACATCGAGGGGGCGGACGTTGAGCACAAACTGCGGCGGACCATCATGCCCCAGTTCCACGCCGCCTTCAGCGGTGGAGCGTTTCTTGGCGCCCTGATCGGTGCAGGGTTGTCGACCCTCGGCATCGGTCTGCCCGAACACCTGCTGGTCATCGCAACGGTTGTGGTGGTGGTGGCACTGGTCACCCCCCGCTATTTCCTCCCCCACGAAGCCCATGCGGCTCCCCTCGATGGTGAACCGCAGGCCGTGAAGGGCCCGTCCCCCTGGCGCGACAGCCGAACCCTGCTGATCGGCGTGGTGGTCCTCGGGGCCACCCTCACCGAGGGTGCCGGAAACGACTGGATCGCCAAGGCCACGGTGGACGGTCTGGGCACGTCAGAATCAACCGGTGCGCTGATGTTTGCCTTGTTTGTCCTGGCGATGACAGCCATGCGTTTCTTCGGCGGCCGCGTGATTGACGCTTACGGCCGCGTCGCCGTGCTCCGTGCCAGCATGGGCGCCGCAGCTGCAGGACTTGGCTTGTTTGTGCTCGCCGGGAACGTGTGGCTGGCCGGCTTTGGTGCCGCCCTCTGGGGCGTCGGTGCGGCCCTGGCCTTCCCGATGGGAATGTCCGCCGCCGCTGACGATCCAAAGCACGCCGCCGCGAGGGTGTCAGTCGTATCCACGGTGGGCTATGTTGCATTCCTGGCCGGCCCACCCCTGCTGGGGTACCTGGGTGACCTCACCGGAATCCACCTTGCCCTGCTTGCCATCCTCGTGCCCATCATGGTGGCCCTGGTCCTCGCCGGAGCCGCAAAGCCCTTGGTCCCCGAGCTCAGTCCGGCCCGGGATTAGGGTAGGGACATGCACACCAAATGGCGCCCGGGACCGGGGCGGCTCAGCCGTCTTGACCGGTATCTCGTCCGGAGGGTTTCGTCGTTCCCCGGGGGGACCTACGACACGTTCTTCCGCCGGCTCTCCGCCTCCGCCGATAACGGCAAGCTCTGGATGGGAGCCGCCGCGATCATGGCACTGTTCCCGGGAAAGACGCGCCGGGCTGCTGTGCACGGGTTGATTGCCCAGGCCGTGGCATCAGCGGTGACCAACGCCGTCTTCAAAACCCTGCTGCCCCGAGCGCGGCCCTTGCCGGAGCACCTGCCGGTGTTCCGGTTTGTGCATCCGCAGCCCACCAGCTCCTCCATGCCGTCCGGGCACTCCGCGTCCGCCATCGCCTTCGCTGTAGGCACAGGGCTGGTCCGTCCGGCCCTCGGCGCAGCGCTGGCGCCGGCGGCGGTGGGGGTTGCCTATTCACGCGTCCATACCGGGGCCCACTGGCCTTCGGATGTGGTTTTCGGTTCGGCCATCGGTGCGGCGGCGGCCTTGATCACCCGCAAGTGGTGGCCCGTCCGGCCCCCGTTTCCAGAGGTCGCTCGAGCCGAGACAGATGCTCCTGAACTGCCCGGTGGCGCCGGCCTCAGCATCGTGGTGAACACTCTGGGTGGGTCCTACAAGGAAGAAACCGCCGCCGCCCTACAGGAAGTATTCCCTGAGGCGTATGTAAAAACAGTGGATCCCGATGAAAACCTTGTCGACGCGATTCGGGCCACTGCCGAGCGCCCAGGCACCGTGGCCCTCGGTGTGTGGGGTGGTGACGGTACTGTAGGCGCAGCGGCCGCGGCCGCCGTCGAGCATTCCCTTCCGTTGCTGGTGCTGCCTGGCGGCACGTTGAACCACTTTGCCCGCGACACAGGCACCGGAAGCCTGAAGGAGGCCGTCGCGGCGGCGACGAAGGGTGAGGCCGCACAGTCGGACGTGGGAATGGTGACAGTCGAACGCGGGCTGGCAGGAAACCCGGAAACGGCCGAACTCATCATGGTGAACACCGCCAGCGTGGGACTCTACCCCAACCTGGTGCGGCGCCGCGAACACCTGCAGCCTGCCCTCGGCAAACCGCTGGCCGGAGTGGTGGCCATGTTCCGGACGTTCGCGGTGGGAACGCCCACCACCCTGACGGTGGACGGCGTGCGCCACAAGGTCTGGATCGCCTACCTTGGGCGCGGCCGTTACTATCCCCGGGACCACGCGCCCCTGGTCCGGCCCGTGCTGGACGACGGCGTCCTGGACGTCCGCATGATCACCGCCGACGAACACTTCGCCAGGTTGCGGCTCCTGTGGGCCGTGCTGACCGGCACAGTGGCAACCTCCAGGATCACGCACCTGAGAGAGGCCACGGAGGTCCTCATCGAGTCGGCGGGTTCGCCCATGGCACTGGCAGTGGACGGTGAAGCGCTGGCAGGCGTTCGCAGTGCCCGGTTCCGGGTTGAGCCCCGGGCGCTGACGTACTACTCGCCCCGGCGGTGACCCTGCCCACTCCGGTGTGAAACGGCCCTGATCATCCGTCGGGATTACCCTGATTCGACCCTGAATCATCCCTGAGACAGGCGAAACGGGCCGGGGGCGTGGGTAGCGTGGACAGTGCACACCAAACGTCCGCGGCCGCCAGGCTGCCGTTCTAAGGAACCCGTCCATGATTGAGGCACAAGGCCTGACAAAGGTTTACGGCGAGAAGACCGCCGTCGCCGGAGTCAACTTCACTGTGGAGGCCGGCCGGGTCACCGGATTCCTCGGTCCCAACGGCGCCGGCAAATCCACCACCATGCGCATGATCATGGGCCTGGACCGGCCGACGTCGGGCACCGTCACCGTCAACGGTGCACCGTTCGATCGGCACCACGCCCCGCTGCGGGACGTCGGCGCGCTGCTGGATGCCAAGGCCGTCCACACCAGCCGCTCCGCCTACAACCACCTCCGGGCCATGGCCGCCACGCACAGCATTCCGAAGAAGCGCGTCCACGAAGTCATTGAAATGACTGGCCTGGGCGAAGTGGCCAAGAAGAAGGTGGGCGGCTTTTCGCTCGGCATGGGACAGCGGCTGGGCATTGCCGCTGCGCTGCTCGGCAACCCGCAGACCATCATCCTGGACGAACCGGTCAACGGCCTGGACCCCGAAGGTGTTGTCTGGGTCCGCAACCTGGTCAAGTACCTGGCGTCCGAGGGGCGCACAGTGTTCCTCTCGAGCCACCTCATGAGCGAGATGGCACTCACCGCGGACCACCTGATCGTCATCGGCCGCGGCAGGATCATCGCCGATGCTCCCATCAAGGACATCATCAACGGCAAGGGCAGCGCACGCACCCGGGTCCGCACCGACCAGCCGGATCAGCTCATGCGGCTGCTGGCCGGGAACGGCGTCTCCGTGGAGCTGCAGGACAACGAGCTGCTTGAGGTCAGTGGCCTTGACCCGCGCCAGATCGCCCGGGCCGCCCTCGACAGCCACACGATGATCTACGAACTCACTCCGCTGCAGGCAAGCCTCGAGGAGGCTTACATGGAGCTGACCAAGGACGAGGTCGAATACCACTCGCTGATTACCGCAGGCGCCGCCGAGGCTCCCGCCCAGTCCGGAGGCAACTAAGCCATGAGCTCAACCACCCTCGACCCCAACCCGTCCCGCCGTGGCGCGCACGCCGGCGCGGCACCCGCCGGGCCCCTCTCCGGTGATGCCACCAGCACCGGCCCGGGACCGTCGTTTCCCCGTGTGCTCAACTCGGAGTTCATCAAGTTCCGCACGCTTCTCTCCACGCTGATCCTCCTCGCCTGCACAGCCTTGGTGGTGGTGGGCTTCGGCGCGCTTTCCGCCTGGGGCACGGGCTCCTTCGCCGAGCAAGCCCTCAAGGACCCCGAGGCTGCAGCCGCGTTCGCCGCTCAGGGCGGCAACCTTGCCATTGGTGTGCCCACGTCAGGCATTGCCTTCGCGCAGCTCATCCTGGGCTCCCTCGGCGTGCTGCTGATGAGCTCGGAGTTCACCACAGGAATGGCCCGCTCAACGTTCGCAGCCGTACCCAGACGGACGCCGGCTTTTGTAGCCAAGCTGCTGGTGGTGATGGTGACGGCGTTCATTGTTACCGGCGTCTCCGTGTTCATCGCAGGCCTCGTGGCCGTGCCGATCCTGGACAACTACAACCTTGATTTGGACCTCGCCAGCTCGCAGTCGGTGAAGATGCTCCTGGTCAACAGCGTCTACGTGGCGGCCGTCGCCGCCATTGGCATGGCCCTGGGCTCCCTGCTGAGGAATTCGGCGGGTGGCATCATGAGCCTCGTGGGCCTGTTCTTCGTGGCTCCCATCGCTTTCCAGCTGATCCCGGGCGATTTCTTCGTACAGGCCCGCAAGTACCTTCCGGGTAACACTGTGGAGCCGATGACGGCAGTGAACCACTTGCCGGACACCCTTGAAGTCTGGCAGGCCGCACTTGTCCTCGGCGCCTGGGTGGTTATCCCGGTAGTGCTCGCCGCCGTCGTCCTCAAAAAACGCGACGTCTGAGCCGAGGCTAGGCTCACAGCATGAATGAAGCAGTACAGGTGAAGGACGCTTCGGCCGGACAGGCCCAGGCGTCCTTTGCCGAAATCACGGCCAAGCGCCGCGGCCGGCTCCGGCGGTACCTTTACCAGCACCCGCGCATCATGGACGCGGTGGTAGTGGGCGCCTACACGGTGCTGGTTGCCCCCACCATGGTGGATGCCGTCCCGCAGGGCTCGTGGCTCGCGGCGGCGCTCCTTGCTGCCGTGGCATGTGCGCTCTTCCTTCGACGCGCATACCCGGTGGCATTGGCAGCGTTCGTTGCGGTGATGGAAGTGGCCGTCACCCTTCTCCACCCGTGGGGCTCCAACGTCTCTGCCGGGCTGTGGTTCTCGCTGTATGCCGTAGCGGTGGTGCACACGCGCCGGTTCGCCCTGGTGGCCATGGCCGCGGCCACTGCCCCGCTGGCCCTGTTGTATCTTCTGGCCGCGGTGGGTCCCATGAAGAATTCCCTCGTCCACACGGCGGGCAATCCCGAGGACTTCCACCTCCTGACGAGCATCGCCACCGGCGCCACCATCGCCTTGTCCAACGTCATCGCCACCCAAATCGGTATTTCGGTGCGGCAACGCCGCGAACACGAGCAGGAGGTTGCCGCGTGGGCATCGCGCACGGCCAGCCTGGCCTCCGTCAACGAACGGACCCGGATCGCCCGGGAAATGCACGACGTCGTAGCCCACTCCTTGACGGTCATGATCAGTCTGTCCGACGGTGCCGCAGTTGTGGCCAGGAAGAGTCCCGAACGTGCGGCCGAGGTGCTGGGCGAGGTATCGCGCACGGGCCGGACTGCGCTGGCGGACATGCGCCGCGTCCTGGGTGTGCTCAGGGATCACAACGGCGCCCTCGCACCGCGGGCACCCCTCGAATCCGGCGAAGGCCTCGCCACGCTGTTGGAAGGGTTCCGAACAGCCGGCCTGCCGTTGCATTATTCGCATAGCGGACCGTCGCTCCCCCGGGATCCGTCCTTCCAGCTGACCGTCTACCGGATCGTGCAGGAATCACTCACCAACGTCCTCCGTTACAGCCGCGGCCACCGCCGGGTGGATGTGAGCATTCTCCGCTCCGGCTCCATCGTCACCATTGAAGTACTCGACGACGGGAAGGAATTTCCCGGCCAGGCTTCGGCTGATCCCGGCGCACCTGGACCCGCGCAGGTGCTGGGGTCGGGACAGGGCCTCCTGGGGATGGCCGAACGTGCCCGGATCTATGGCGGCACCGTGGAAGCGGGCCCCACAGCCCGTGGTTGGCGGGTGCGGGCAGTCCTGAGCTGGCCCGATGATGACCTTCCCGATCCTGACCCCGTTCCCCAACTGCAAGGCAGAGCATGACTCAGACACCACCGATCACCGTCCTGCTGGTGGATGACCAGCCGCTGTTGAGGATGGGGTTCCGCCTGATCCTGGAGGGTGAGGACGACCTCAGGATTGTGGGAGAAGCGTCCGACGGCGCCGAAGCGGTGAGGCAGGTTCGGGAGTTGAAGCCCGACGTGGTGCTGATGGACGTCCGGATGCCCGTGCTGGACGGCATCGAGGCAACGCGTGCCATCACCGCCGCCGGGGCCACTGCGCGTGTCATCATCCTCACCACCTTCGATGTGGATGAATACGCGTTCGCAGGCCTCCAGGCCGGGGCGTCCGCGTTCCTGCTCAAGGACGTGGCGCCGTCGGAACTTATTCAGGCCGTCCGGGTGGTGGCCAGCGGCGATGCCGTGGTGGCGCCGCGGGTTACCCAGCGGCTCCTCGAAACGTATGTCCGCGGTGCTGCCCGGCCGGCCGCCTCGACCCAGCGCGATCCGCTGCTTGAGGACCTGACACCGCGCGAAACCGAGATGCTCGAAGCCATGGCCGAGGGCTTGTCCAACGCCGAGATCGCGCACCGGTACTTCCTGTCCGAAGCCACCGTGAAGACCCATATCCGCCGGATTCTCACCAAGCTTCACCTGCGCGACAGGGTCCAGGCCGTGGTCTATGCGTACGAAACCGGCCTGGTGGTTCCCAGTAACCCTGATTACTGACGTGGGCGCGGAAGCCTGACGCACAGTTGCGGCACAGCCTCACCCTATGCAGGCGACAGGCGCGGCGGGTTGGATGGAGGCATGAGCAATCACGTTCCCCATCCCAACCACGACCGCGGACTCGAGTTCGATCTTTCCACCCTTATGAGCCGCCGCTCCCTTGGCATGTTCTTCGGCGCCGGAGGTGCGGCAGCGGCCTTGGCGGCGTGCACCCCGGGCGGATCGGGCAGTGGCGGGTCGGGCACCATAGCCGGCACGTCGACGTCGACCGCCACCCAAAGTGCCGCGGCTTCTGTTGCGGCGAGCGCGACGGCGTCGCCCTCCGCTTCCCCGACGCTCACCCGGGCGATCGCTGAGTGCGGCGTGGAGATTCCCAAGGAAACGGCGGGTCCGTTCCCGGGTGACGGTTCGAACGGGCCTAACGTCCTGGCTGCGTCGGGCGTGGTGCGGCAGGACATCACCGTCAGCTTCGGATCCGGCAGCGCGAAGGCAGAGGGTGTGCCGCTCACGTTCACGATCACGCTGCTGGACAACGCCAACGGCTGCGTTCCCTTGGTCGGTGCGGCCGTCTATGCCTGGCACTGCGACCGCGAGGGCAGGTATTCGCTCTACGATTCGGGCCTGGCCAAAGAGAACTACCTCCGCGGCGTCCAGGAAGCAGACGCGAACGGCCAGGTCACATTCACCTCCATCTTCCCCGGCGCCTATTCCGGACGGTGGCCGCACATCCACTTTGAGGTCTTCGAATCCATGAGCAATGCGACGGCTGCTGGACAGGTGCTGGCGGTCTCCCAGATCGCGCTGACCAAGGCTGCCTGCGACGACGCCTACGCCACGCCGGGCTACGAGTCCAGCGTGGCGAACATGAAACGGACCACCCTGCAGAATGACAACGTCTTCCGGGACGACGGTGCCATCTATCAGCTGGCAACCATGACCGGCTCAGCGGCCACGGGCTACACGGCTGGCCTGAACGTCACTTTGTAGGCGTGCGGGCACGGGGTTCGCCCGCGGGCGCGGCGTTAGACTCGGAACCATGCCTTTACCTTCCGCAGCCGCAGACCATATCCAGGACCTCGGCGCGTATGTCAGCGCATCGCCGTCGAGCTTTCACGCCGTCCACGAGGCCGCACGCCGGCTGGACGAGGCAGGGTTTAACGGCCTGGACGAGCGGGAGCCCTGGACCGGCGGCGCGGGTTCGTTCTACCTCATCCGCGACGGCGCACTGATCGCCTGGGTGGTGCCGGAGAGCGCGGGACCCACCACCGGTTTCAATATCCTGGGTGCGCACACGGATTCGCCGTCCTTCAAGCTGAAGCCCAAGCCCACCACGGGTGCGTTCGGCTGGCTGCAGGCCGGCGTGGAAGTGTACGGCGGCCCGCTCCTGAACTCCTGGCTGGACCGTGAGCTGCGGCTGGCGGGGCGGCTGGTCATGCTGGACGGAACCCAGCACCTCACAGCCACCGGCCCGCTGCTCCGCTTCCCGCAGCTGGCCATCCACCTGGACCGTGCGGTGAACGACGGGCTGACGCTGGACAAGCAGCGGCACATGAATCCCGTCTGGGGGCTGGGGAATCCTTCCGATTTCGACCTGCTGGGTGTTCTGGCGTCCCATGTGGCGGGCGCTTCGGTTGATGCGGCTGAGATCGGCGGGTACGACGTCGTCATAGCGGACACGCAGGCACCTGCGGTATTCGGGGCCAACAGTGAGTTCTTCGCGTCCGGGCGGCTGGACAACCTTTCCGCGACGCATGCCGGGTTGGCGGCGCTGATCGCGCACGCTTCTTCTCCGTCTGCGGGTGGGCCTATTGCTGTCCTGGCGGCCTTCGACCACGAGGAAATCGGCTCCAACTCGCGGTCCGGGGCCTGTGGGCCCATCCTCGAGGACGTGCTGGTACGGATTTCCGACGGCCTCGGCGCCACGGTGAGCCAGCGGCGGCAGGCGCTGTCCGCGTCGTTCTGCGTGTCCGCGGACGCCGGCCACGCCGTGCACCCCAACTATCCCGAACGGCATGATCCGGCCAACCACCCGGTACTGAACGGCGGCCCGCTGCTGAAAATCAACGCCAACCAACGCTACGCTACGGACGCGGCCGGTGCGGCGCTGTGGGCGGGGCTTTGCGGTGAGGCGAAGGTGCCGTACCAGGAATTTGTGTCCAACAACGTGATGCCGTGCGGTTCGACGATTGGGCCTCTGACCGCCACGCGCCTGGGAATCCGGACGGTCGACGTCGGGGTGCCGCTGCTCTCCATGCACTCCGCGCGGGAGCTGTGCGGCGTGGCGGACCCGCACCGGCTGGCTGTTGTCACGGAGCTGTTCTTCCGGACTGCGGTTTAGAACTCGAAGCTAGTAGTTTTGGCCGCTCCCGAGCGTCAATGTCCGTGCCCTCGACTGAAGTGGATCCCATCGTGATCTATTTCGCGGGCGGGGACGCCCACCCAGGTTTCGCCGTCGGGCACGTTGCTGAAAACGGCGGCTCCCATCCCCACCGTGGCATACGCTCCCACCGACGTCCGTCCCCTTACGCTGGAATTCATCCCGAGGTAGGCCGCCCGGCCTATCCGGACGCCTCCGCCCATGGACGCTCCGGCGGCGAACGTCGCGAAGTCCGCCACGTCGTCGTCGTGCGTGAACGTCACCGACGGCATTGCCACCACATGCGAGCCCAGGGTGACGGAGGCTGTCAGCGTGACGTTGCGCAGCAGGATGCTGCCCCGGCCGATACGGCACCCCTCCGGGTACTGCACGGACGGGTCGATTGCCGTGGCGTAGCGAGACTCGTGCAGACCCATGGCACTAAGCCGTCCCACCACAGCCTCCCGCGACCTCCCCAGCTCTAAGCAGACCAGGAAAAACGCGTGCGTGTAACTCGGTGCGTCGTCGATTGTACCGAGGACCGCCTGCGCCTTCAATGGTGGCCCCCGCCATCTCCTTGGCTTCATCAAGCACACCCAGGACGTCGTACTGGCCGCTGCTTCGCACCATCGCCAGAACCTCGCGGGCCAGGCCGGTGGCGGCAATCAGGATCACCTCACTCACGGGGCACTCCCACCGCCGGCGGTCTGGATCGTGTTGATAATGCGGTGAATGCTTACCGTATCTAGCTCGTGGAACAGGGGCAGAATGAGGGAGCTGTCAGTAAGACGGTCGGTGTGCTGTAGCCGAGCGTGTCCTGTCTCGCGCCAACGGTAAGCCGGTTGCCGGTGAGTCGCCATGGTGCCGCAGGTGGCCGAGATGCCGGCGTCGGCGAGACGGGAGAGCAGCCCTTCGCGGCTGGTGGCGAAACAGGGTTGGACCTCAACCCAGAAGGACTGGAAGTTCGTGGTGCCGTACGGCGGATCCACAACCAAACGCAGTCCCTTCAGGCCTGCCAGCCCGGCAACATACATTCCGGCAATTTCCCGGCGCCGCGCGACCACCTGCGCAAGCCGCCCCAGTTGGACGGTCCCTACCGCAGCCTGCAGGTCCGTCATGCAGTAGTTGAACCCGATCTCGAGAGAGACGTCCTGGCGGGGCTGCACTGACCCCTGCCCATCGGTCGGGGAAGGGCCCCTGGAATGCTCCCGGAGCGTCCGGGCCCGCGCCGCCCAATCAGCCCGGTGGATGGTGAGCATCCCGCCTTCGCCCGTTGTAACGACTTTGTCAGAGTGGAAAGACCACACCGTCATGTCCGCGTCTGTGCCTACCGGCCGGCCCTTGTAAAGGGAGCCTACAGCGGATCCTGCGTCCTCGATTACCGTGATCTCGTGGCGGTCGCAGAGCTCCCGTATGGGATCCAGGTCCACCGGCATCCCGCAATGGTCAACGACGATGACGGCGCGGGTATCCAGGGTCAGCGCCGCGCGGATGGTCTCGGCCGTGATGTCACCGGTGGCCGGGTCAACGTCGCAAAACACCGGTCGTGCACCCACGTATGTCACCGAGTTTGCGGTGGCTATGTGGGACAGCGACGGAACGACTACGTCGTCGCCGGGACCGATGCCGGCAGCAACCAGAGCAAGGTGCAGGGCAGCGGTGCAGCTGGATGTGGCGATGGCATGGCGCACCTCCTGCCTGGCACTGAATCCGGCCTCGAACTCCTTGACCTTGGGTCCTTGCCCTATCAGGCCGGAGGCGACCACCTCCGCCAGTGCCTCGGTTTCCTCAGCACCGAGCCACGGCTTCGTGAGGCTGACCCGGGCAAGGACGATTTCCGCCGTCATGGGGCACCAACTTTCCTTGTCTCGGCATCCTGGTGGGCTTAAAGCTAGTCATCAACTGGTGCTTCTTACTGGTAAATCCCGGGCTATGTTGACGTACGGGTGTGGAGATTGCGGAGCTTCATTGACTGTCATAGCAAGGGCAGGACGTAGGGTTCCCGGGTGGCAACCGGCTTTCCGGCTGCCAGGGCGGTCAGCTGCGCCCGGGACTCCACGCCAAGCTTCCGGTAGATGCTGGTGAGGCGTACTTCAACGGTGCGGACCGAGACGAAGAGGGTGCTGGCAATTTCTTTGTTCCGCATGCCGCGGGCCACCATCTGGGCCAGCGTACGTTCGTGGTCGGTGAGCATCAGTATGGCCGGGTTTGCAGGCACGCGGGCGGGCCGGATCCGATCGTCAAGGAGGAGGAAATCGACGTGCTGTGTCCAGGCGTCGGCCCCGATTTCGTCGAACAGGACCTTCGCGCTCAGTAGGCCTTCCCGGGCTTCGCGGAGCCGCCCCAGGGCGCCGAGCCGTTCTGCGTAGCAGAGAAGGGTCCTGCCTCGTTCAAGGAGTGACTCCTGGGCGTTCCTGCCCTCCAGTGCGAGGCTGAACAGCCGTAGCGATTCCTCACCGTCGGCAAGCATGGCACGGCTCCGCGCTACAGCTGTCACGAGCCAGGGTGATCGCAGCCCCATCGTACGACTCTCCAACCGCGAGAAGGTCTGGATGGCTTTGCTGTGCCGTCCCAGCCGGACCAGGACCTCCACCAGGTCTGCTTCGCAGCGGAGCAGCGTGGGGTTGGCGAAGCCCATTCCGATCTCGGCGGCTCGCGACAACTGGGCGAGGGCCGCGGCCAGATTGCCGCGCATCAACTCGAACTGCCCCTGCCAGGCCGCCAACTGCGCCGTGAAGGCCGGGTGGCTGTCCTCGCCGGCGAAATGCCGGGCCTCGGCAACCAGCGTCCGGGCAAAGGCCTCATCGCCCAGGGATTCGGCCCGCCAAACCTGGAAAATGTGCCGCATCCCGCGGTGATATTTCGATTCAGGGTCGGTGTGCTCTAAGCGGTCAATAAGCAGGACGGCTTTGCGGATGTTTCCGGCGCGGATCTCGTTGTCCACGGCAAGGTACTCGGCGGTTTGCCGCCAATTGAAGTCGCCGGCTTCAGAAGAGTTCCGCACAATCGCGTACGCCTCCTGGGCCGCACCGTGGTGCCCGGCGTAGCTCAACGCACGGCCCTCCAGCAGTACGGTGGCCAGCCTGGCGCCGGTGGCCTCCCGCCGCCCTGGAAGATGCGCCGTGTGGCCCTTGATCGCGTCGATGAGTCGGGCTGCGGATTCGGCGACGGCAAGGCAGTCGCTGGAGGCGGCGTCCCGGAAGTCCTGCACCTGCCGCAGCAGGGTGAGGGCGTCGTCCAGTTCCCACCGCTCGGCGTAATACAGCGAACCGGCAGCCAGCAGCCTGGCCGCATAGGCGGGGTCGTGCTGCCCGAACTCGATTACCAGGCGCAGTACCATGCCGGATCGGACGGCGGTGCCCTGGATGAAGTGGAGTTCGACGGCGAGCCCGGCCAGCTGCAGAACCAGGGCCGGGTTGCAGGTCACCCGCTGCGCCCATTCCAGGTAGCGCCTCGCATAGACGAACTCCCCCCTGCTAAACAAGAGCTCTGCCACAGTGGCCAGCCGCGCCGCCGTCTCCGCCTCGCGGGGACTGATGGTGAGCGCACGCTCGATGTATTCCACGGCAAAGAGGACCTCCCCGCCGCGGATCAGGTCAATTGCGAACCGGAGGAGGTCTAAGGGCGTCTGGCGCTCCGGCGCGCAGAAGCTCTGGTGCCACCGCTGCGCGCACGGGTCGTCGGCACTTGCCGCATCCGCGAGTTCGCGGTGGCTGTCGGTCCGGACGGCGGGCGGCATGGTGGCGAAAACGTAGCCCCGCAGCAGCTGGTCCAGGATCCGCACGTGGGGACCGGAACGGCTGGCCAGGCCATTTTCAAGGAGCTCATCCAGACCTGCCCAGAGCTCGCCGCACACTTTTTCCAAGGTGGCGAGGTCGCTTCGGTAGGAGAGGGACATGAGGTTCAGTACCTGCCGGGCGGCCGGACCCAGCGATCCCACTGCCGCGGCGAACTCTGAGTCAAACCTGCCTCTGCAGGCCAGTGGAACGGGAAGGGCGTGCTTTCCTTCCGACTGCCATTCCAGAATGCGGGCGTAAAGCTCGACAGCGGCGAGCGGGTTTCCCTGGGTGGCCGCGGCTACTGCATGGATCGCCGCAGTCGCGGTCTGCCTGGCCGGAATCGACTCGAGAACGCGGACGGTGTCCTTATAGTCAAGTGCCTGCAGACGCAGGACCGGGTTTCCGTGGAACGGGCTTTCCGGGGTTTGTTCGCGCCAGCTGGTGAACAGTGCAACGTCTGTTCCGGCCAGGCGGCGCGAGAGGAACCCGAGGACGGCCTGGGTGCTCGAATCCAGTTGGTCAGCATCATCGACCACAATGACGGTCCTCGCTGATGAGCGCTGGTGGAGTCCGTTGAGGAGCATGGTGGAAACGGTGGGGACATCCATTTCGGCCGTGGAGGCCCGCAGAAGTTGGTCTGCGAACCGGCTCAGCACGGGATCGTCGATGCCGTTGAGGAGCGCCGTGAGGCCGGAAAATGGCCAGCCCGACTCCGCTGAGGTTGCCCGCAGGAAAAAGGTACGGTAGTCGGACAGACGCGGGATCTCGGACAGCAGCGCGGACTTGCCCAATCCCCGCCGGCCGACAATCGACAGGGCAGACTCCTTGGACGCCCGGATCACTGACCGGATCCGGTCCAACTCGCTGGTCCGTCCAATTAAGGCCATGCGGTCCCCGTTCTTCGATGAAGGAGACCCGGTCGTGTAGCGTGCCAGTTCATATACAACGAGGCCCATACAGCCATCTGCATGACCGTGCGGGCCAACTCCCTGTCCGCGCTTCACCACGTCCAGTACGGTACCCAGCCGATGGGTGCAAATATAGCGGCGATGCCTGCCCTGCACCAGCGAAATCGAGCCCTCCCGGTACTCGCTTTTCAGCCTCTATGGCACCTACTTGGAACCAGTGTACGGAGGCAGGGCACGGGGCTGGGCCGGCGAAGCTTGCGGCCTTCTTTATTGGAGCGCTGGACTCGTCCCACCGTCAGGGTTTTCCACATAGCCGCGGTCCGGCTTCCGCGCAGGAACTGCGGCGCCTAGCCTAGAGTCAAGCGCGAATCGCCTATCCGGTCCAAATGCACTAAGATATTGAAGTCTGTGCTGCGCCCTGCCTCCGTTCCGTTGGCGGGGCTCGCATGGCATCGCAAATGAACCTCCTGTTACGGAAATGCCGTAACCGCTTAGCCCAAAGGAGGTGGGTTCACATATGCGTCCTTACGAATTGATGGTAATCATCGACCCCGAGGTCGAAGAGCGTACCGTTGAGCCGTCGCTTCAGAAGTTCCTGAACGTCATCACGACCGATGGTGGAACCATCGAAAAGGTTGACATCTGGGGCCGTCGCCGTCTGGCTTACGAAATCAAGAAGAAGTCTGAAGGTATCTACGCCGTGGTGAACTTCACCGCCAAGCCGGAAACCGCCAAGGAACTTGACCGCCAGCTGTCTCTTAACGAGACCATCATGCGCACCAAGATCACCCGCCCCGAAGAGCAGAAGGTTGTTGCTGAGTAATTTCAGCTCCGATTTTCATTCTTCACCCCGCAAGATCGAACTCTTCATCCAGGATCGAACAAGGAGGCAGTAGATGGCAGGCGAGACCACCATTACGGTCATCGGTAATCTCACCAATGACCCGGAATTGCGGTTCACACCGTCAGGTTCGGCAGTAGCGAACTTCACCATCGCTTCCACCCCACGCACCTTTGACCGCCAGTCCAATGAGTGGAAGGACGGGGAAACCCTGTTCCTCCGCGCTGCGGTATGGCGTGAAGCAGCCGAGAACGTCGCCGAGTCCCTGACCAAGGGCATGCGCGTTATTGTTTCCGGCCGTTTGAAGAGCCGCTCTTACGAAACAAAAGAAGGCGAAAAGCGCACCGTTATCGAGCTCGAAGTCGATGAAATCGGCCCGAGCCTGCGCTACGCCAACGCCAAGGTCAACCGAACCCAGCGCTCCGGCGCTGGGGGTGCCGGAAACGGCGCGCAGGGCGGCTTCGGCGGCGGCAACAGCGGCGGTGGCTTCGGAGGCGGCAACTCTGGTGGAAACCAGGGCGGCAACTCCGGCGGAAACTGGGGCGGCGGCAACCAGCAGGCTGCACAGGAAGATCCTTGGGCAACGCCCGGTGTCTCCAACGCAGGCGGCTGGGGCAACGGCCCCGATTCCGAACCTCCCTTCTAAACCAAACTCCAGGCCCGATGCCGGGAACGCCCGGGTGCCGCAACGCACCAGGTGACTGCCGCCATCGGACCACCACCATCCCGTGGATCAACGTCCACGGGCTCCAAAGAATAGGAGCTCCACGATGGCTAAGGCTGAACTCCGTAAGCCCAAACCAAAGTCCAACCCCTTGAAGGCCGCTGACATCACTGTCATCGACTACAAGGACGTAGCATTGCTGCGCAAGTTCATCTCCGACCGCGGAAAGATCCGCGCCCGTCGCGTCACTGGCGTCACGGTGCAGGAACAGCGCAAGATCGCCCAGGCAATCAAGAACGCCCGCGAAGTTGCTCTGCTGCCTTACTCCGGCGCTGGCCGCGGCTAAGGAAGGGATTAACTAACATGGCAAAGCTCATTCTGACCCACGAAGTAACCGGTCTCGGTGCTGCTGGCGACGTTGTCGAGGTCAAGGACGGTTACGCCCGTAACTACCTGCTGCCCCGCAACTTCGCCCTGACCTGGTCGAAGGGTGGCGAGAAGCAGGTTGAGTCCATCAAGGCTGCCCGCGCCGCCCGCGAGCACGCTTCCCTGGAAGATGCTCAGAAGCAGGCCGCTGCACTCTCCTCGAAGCCGGTCAAGCTCGTCGTCAAGGCTGGCGAGACCGGACGCCTGTTCGGCACCGTCAAGCAGGCCGACGTCGCCGACGCTGTTGAGGCCGCTGGCCTTGGCAAAATCGACAAGCGCAAGGTTGAACTGCCGGCACACATCAAGTCGGTTGGTTCCTACCAGGCCAACGTCCGTCTGCACGACGACGTTGCTGCTGTGATCGAACTCGACGTAGTCAGCGGCAAGTAGTCTTTCCGGCTACGCGTTCCTGAACTGCGAGAAACCCCCGTTGCCTTCACTGGCAGCGGGGGTTTTCTGTGCCTTCGCTCCGCCGGGTGATAGCCTGCGGCGGTGAGCCAGAACCCGTCCCCAGCGCCCCGTCGTCGTCCGTTCACCCAACTGGACGTGTTCTCGGACGAACCGTACCGGGGCAATCCGCTGGCGGTAGTTGTCGAAGGGGCGGACCTCACCACAGCGCAGATGCAGCAGTTCGCCAACTGGACCAACCTCTCAGAGACCACGTTCCTGCTTCCGCCCACGCACCCGGATGCGGACTACCGGGTCCGGATCTTCACTGGCAGCGAGGAGTTTCCTTTTGCGGGCCATCCCACGCTGGGATCGGCGCAGGCCTGGCTGGACGCCGGCGGCGTCCCGAAGCAGGACGGCGTGCTGGTTCAGGAATGCGCGGCCGGCCTGGTGCGTGTGAAGCGCGACGGCGGACGGTTGGCGTTCGCTGCGCCGCCGCTGACGCGGTTCGAAGCGGTGGCCGAAGCGGACATGGCCCAGATCGCGGACGGACTTCGCCTGCCCCGCCAGGCGCTGCTGGACGGCTCCTGGCTGGTCAACGGCCCCGAATGGATCGGCGTGCTGCTGGCGTCCGCCGGGGAGGTACTGGCCATCAGGCCGGACTTCACGGCACTGGGTGACCTGAATGTCGGTGTGATCGGCCCCCATGCGGCGGACGCCGCAGCGGACTTCGAGGTGCGAACCTTCATTCCTGGCGAGGCAGCAACTGAAGATCCCGTCACGGGCAGCTTCAACGCCGGTGCCGCACAATGGCTCATCGGCAGTGGCCGCGCGCCGTCGTCGTACGTGGCCGCGCAGGGTACGGCACTGGGCCGGGCGGGACGGATTTATGTGGACGCCATGGACAGCGACATCTGGGTGGGCGGCAGTTCCACCGCGCGCATCAGTGGAGCGGTACTGCTGTAGCCCGGGTGGAATAAACGCGGGTCGCCTCCGGTTACCCAGATACATGCATACACATGTAGCCTAGTTTGAATCGAACCTGAGGAGTCCATGGTGGAAACCCGCCGCATCACTGTATTGTCCGCCGGCTTGGGTGTGCCGTCCTCGAGCCGGCTGCTCGCTGACCAGCTCGCCGCCGGCGCGGAGCGCGAGCTGACGGACGCCGGCTACCCGGTGACGGTGGACGTCGTTGAGCTTCGCGACCTCGCGGTGGACATCGCCAACAACTTCGTCACCGGCTACGCGGCTCCCCGTCTTGCCGAGGTCATCGCCGGCGTGGAGGCCTCTGACGGCGTCATCGCCGTGAGTCCCGTGTTCAGCGCGTCCTACAGCGGCCTGTTCAAATCCTTCATCGACGTCCTGGACCCCAAGTCCCTGGAAGGCAAAGCTGTCCTGCTGGGCGCCACCGGCGGCACTGACCGCCATCAGATGGTGCTGGACTATGCCATGCGTCCGCTGTTCACGTACCTGCGTACCCGGATGGCCGCCACTGCGGTTTTCGCCGGACCGCAGGATTGGGGAAACGCCGACGACGGCGCGTCGCCCCTCTCCGATCGGGTGCAGCGGGCGGCCTCAGAGTTCGCCGCCCTGCTGAAGGGTGCGCAGCCGGGCCGGAAGCCTGCCGTGGCGGAGTCCCTGCCGTTTGAGCAGCTGCTCGCAGGCATCTCCGGCGGAAGGTAGCACCTGTCCCTTGGCGCTCGATTTCGTGACTGCCGAACTACCAACCGCCCCGGGAAAACGAAGAGTCGCTACCTGTTCGTCGCCTAGTCGTCCAGGAGGGCGATGAACTCGCGGGCCTGCTTCATGGAAATATCGGAGTGCTTGGTAAGCGCCGTCGCCGCGCCCTCGACGTCGCCACTGCGCGCCAGCGTGCGGATCCGCCCGTAGATTTCATCGTTGAGCATGTTGCTGCTGACCTCCCGCGTGACGTCGCCCTTGCTCGCAATGGCGCGGTAGCGGTAGGCGAACCGCTGGGGGGTGTCGTCCTCGGCCTCAAGGTCGGCCGCCTGCGCCTGCGGGCCGCGGTAGGGCTGTGGGTGGGCGGCCAGGGCCCCTACGGCGTCCCGGGAGGCCCGCAAGCCATCCCCTGTGGACTCGTAGTAGAACTTGATGGCCGCCATGGCCTGCCCCTGTGCAATCAGTGCATACAGCTTCTGGTGCTGCTCTTCGTTAAGCTTCCCGGCGGCCACGCGGGCCACCTCGGACGCATCCGGTACCGGGACCATCCGGGCCTCCCTGGCGGATGCCTGCCTCTTGCCAATTGCGCGGGCTGCCAGCGCAACGCCTGCGGCCACGACCGCGAGGATGATTACGGGGATCACGAGCGATTCCATTTCTAAAGCCGATCTATGTACTTCTTGGCGGTGGCCAGGTCGGTGTGGGTTGCTTGGCGCAGTAGCTTGATGGCCTGGATCCTGTGCCCGTCCCGGGCCATCGTCTGGAGCTGCATGACAAGCTGCGGATCGAACAGTCCGCCAGGCAGAGAATGGCCGTTCGCTCCGGCGCCTGGCCCGGAGTGCGCCAGGGCGGCGCGGGCGTGATCCGCCTGCTGCGACTGCTGCTGTTCGTTTTGACTTGGGCGGGTATTCGCTTCGAGCCGGGCGCGCACGGCAGTTGCCAACCGCACCTGCTCAGCGTAGT
The DNA here is from genome assembly GCF_052113505.1 of Pseudarthrobacter sp. TAF60_1. NCBI lineage: Bacteria > Bacillati > Actinomycetota > Actinomycetes > Micrococcales > Micrococcaceae > Pseudarthrobacter > Pseudarthrobacter sp. TAF60_1. Next base: position 3,521 of record NZ_JBFRDI010000006.1, on the reverse strand, counting down.
GGGCAGCCGAGCGCCTGGCGAGGTCCTGCTGATACTTTTCGGCTTCGGAGGTCCCGGTGTCCCGCGGCCTCAGTGCCGTTGTGAGCGTCCATAGAACTGCCACCAGGATCCCGGCCGGCAGTAACACCATCAGTATGTCGCCCATGTTTAGAGCTTATGCCAGATGACCGTTATCCACAGCACATTCCGTCAGCTGCATACAGCAGGTCGGCTCCGGTGGTCAAGAATTGGAGTCAGTGTATTTTTCATCACCAGCGCAGCATGAATGGCAGCGAACCAACCCACAAAACACTCCCAGTTTCAACCGCGCCGAACCCCAAGCTGTGGATGAACGTTTCGCAAAAGAATATTTCGTCCACATCCGCCCGCAAGCGTTTCCGCAGGTCAGAGGCGGATCAAGGGGCAAAGTTTTTTTGTATCCACAGGTTCATGCACAGACTGTGCACAAGCTATGCCTCGTACTGCACAGGTTATCCACAGGCGGGAGCGGGGGCTGGCTTGGAGGCTGGAGCGCTGGCGGCTACCGTTGCGGGATACCTGTATTTGGGAGTGATCGAACGCGCCGCCAGCGGTGGCGCCACCCGCCGCGGGCAACCCTCGTGGGGCTTAATCGTCTGTGGATAACCTGTGGATTGTGGGGATAACTCCTGCGCGCCCTGCGGGGACTCCACTGGGAGCGGCGCGGTCTATGTTTGTCAGTGGCCGCTGGTAAACCTGAAGGTACGCCGTCCTGTTGAGGTTCAGCAGCTCGGCTCCCGGCAGGAAAAATGGCTTACGTGCCGCGCATTGCGGCACACAACGGAGGACGGCAGCTTTGTCAGTAACGCACCTGGATTCCATCGAGGGTACTCGCGGATCGGAAACGAGCCGAAAGCCTCCCCAGGACATACCGGCAGAACAGTCCGTGCTTGGCGGCATGATGCTCTCCAAGGACGCCATTGCTGACGTTGTGGAAATCCTCCGCGGCCAGGACTTCTACCGGCCCGCGCACGAGACCATTTATGAAGCGATCATTGACCTCTACGGCCGGGGTGAGCCTGCCGATGCGGTGACTGTCTCGGACGAACTGACCAAGCGCGCCGAGATCAACAGGATCGGCGGACCCGCCTACCTGCACGAACTCATTCAGACCGTACCGACGGCCGCCAACGCCGGATACTACGCCGAGATCGTGGCCGAGCGCGCTGTCCTGCGCCGGTTGGTCAATGCCGGCACCAAGATCGTTCAGCTGGGCTACGGTTCCGACGGCGAGGTGGAGGATCTGGTCAATCAGGCCCAGGCCGAGGTCTATGCTGTCGCTGAGCGCCGCACCGCCGAGGACTACGTTGTCCTCAAGGACGTCATGGAATCCACGGTTGACGAGATCGAGGCCTCCGGACACCGCGGCGAAGGAATGACGGGGGTGCCCACGGGCTTTTATGAGCTGGACGAGCTCACCCACGGCCTGCACCCGGGCCAGATGATCGTCATCGCCGCCCGCCCCGCCGTTGGCAAGTCCACGTTCGCACTGGACTTCGCCCGGTCAGCGGCCATCAAGAACAACCTGGCAACCGTGATGTTCTCGCTCGAAATGGGCCGGAATGAGATCGCCATGCGTCTTCTTTCCGCGGAAGCGACCATCGGCCTGCAGGACCTCCGCAAGGGCACCATCAAAGACGAGCAATGGTCCAAGATCGCCACCACCATGGGCCGGATGAATGATGCCCCGCTCTTCATTGACGACAGCCCCAACATGTCGCTGATGGAAATCAGGGCGAAGTGCCGGCGCCTCAAGCAGCAGCATGACCTCAAACTGGTGATCCTGGACTACCTGCAGCTCATGAGCTCGGGTAAGAAGGTGGAATCACGCCAGCAGGAAGTCTCTGAGTTCTCCCGTGCTCTCAAGCTCCTGGCCAAGGAGCTCCAGGTGCCGGTCATTGCCCTCTCCCAGCTCAACCGCGGCTCGGAGCAGCGCCAGGACAAGCGGCCCATGGTCTCGGACCTGCGTGAATCAGGCTCCATCGAGCAGGACGCCGACATGGTCATCCTTCTGCACCGCGAAGACGTCTATGACAAGGAATCGCCGCGTGCAGGCGAGGCGGACATCCTGATCGCCAAGCACCGTAACGGCCCCACCAAGGACATTGTGGTTGCCTTCCAGGGCCACTATTCGCGCTTTGCCAACATGGCGGCCGACGCCGGCGGAGGCGGCTTCTAGGCCTGGTTCTGCCCGGAACCGGCGCCTGAACCCTGCTGCTGCAGCAGGTGGTTGGGCAGCCGGTTCCCTGGCGCCGTCCCGCGGATCTCGAGCAGTTCGCGGGCATGGGCGTGCAGGCGTTTGTCCTCTTCCGTTACCGGCACCCAGGCGGGGACGGGCACCGAGTTGCCGTCGGCGTCGCGCGCCACCATCACGGTGAGGCAATATGTGGTGAGGTTGAGCTCGGCGCCCTTCGGATCGCCCGAGCGGACATGTACGGCGATGTGCATGCCTTTGGTCCCGGTGTAGACCAGCCGGGCTTCGACTTCCACGATGTGACCGGTCAGCAGCGGCCGGTAGAAGCGGACGCCGCCGGAGAAGACCGCCACGGTGTCCATGCCGCAGTAGCGGGACGCGCAGACATAGGCCGCTTCGTCGATTCACTTCATCACGATGCCGCCGTGGACCTTGCCTCCCCAGTTCACATCTGTGGGGGCCGCCATGAACCGCAGCGTCACACGTTCGGCCGTTCCGGCGTCGGTATATTCCTGGGCGTTCATTGCTTCGACAATCTGTTCACGGATCTTGATCCGCGCCAGGGCGTGATCGCGCTCTTCGATCTCTGCCGGGGTGACAGGTTCGAACTGCTTCACGGGGATGGGTTTGCCGTCGCTGCCCACCGCCACGAAGATCACCATGCACTGGCTGCGCATCGTGGCCGGCCCGCCCTTGGGATCGCCCGATGAGACCACTGTCCGGATATGCATCGAGGAGCGGCCGGTGTACACGATGGTGGCCTCCACCTCCACCATGTCGCCGCTGTTTACCGGGTCTGCGAAGTGGATGTTACCCACGTAGGCGGTGACGCAGTAGGACTTCGCCCACCCCACCGCGGCGGCGTAGGCGGCCTTGTCCACCCACTCCAGGACGGTGCCGGCATCCACTGAACCGCTGTGGCCCACGTCAGTAGGGGCGGCCAGGAAGCGCAGGGTGACGGAATTTGCCGCGGTCTCAGTCATGCTGCCCACATTAGAGCGTGCGCCCCCGCCGCCCCACTTGTGACGCGGGCACCCGGACGCTCTCTCACTAGTCCGAAAATGGAGGGGACGTGACCGCGGTCGGTGCGCACTGGTTCACCCCGTGATGGTCTGCCGGGTGTTGGTGTGGGTATGAAGACGGGGTCAGGCTGCGGGTGYCAGGGTGACGGTGTAGCCGAGGGCTTCGAGCTGGCGGATGTGGCCTCGTTTTCTGCTCTCGGGGTCGGTGCGGCGGCTGAAGTGGTCCGCGCCTAGGTCTCGGAACCGGGCGTCCGGGTCTTGGAGCAGGTGCCAGATGATGATGAGGA